>JACDAS010000138.1 GCA_013695295.1 Actinomycetota bacterium
AACGACGGCGTCCCCGGACCGCTCCCCGGGTGCAGCACGATCTACCACCCGTTGGCGCGCTACCCGGAGGCGTTCACCGTCGGCTCGACGATCATCGCGACGGACGCGATCTCCGACTTCAGCAGCCGCGGCCCGGTGCTCGGGGACCCCACCGCCCCTGCGGGTCTGACGAAGCCGAACATCGTGGCTCCGGGCTCGACGGTCCGCTCGAGCCTGCGGGCCACCGACAGCACCTACGGGAACCTGAGCGGCACGAGCATGGCTGGACCGCACGTGGCCGGCCTGGTGGCCCTGATCGTCGACGCGCTGCAGGAGACCCAGCCCGCGAAGACCCGGGACGTGGAGTTCCTCGAGACCACGATCGAGCAGACCGCCCTCCACCTGACGACGACCGAGGGCTGCGGCGGCGACACGAACACGACGGTGCCGAACAACACCTTCGGCTGGGGCCGCATCGACGCCCTCGCCGCGGTACAGCGGGCGCTCGCCGGCCCAACCGCGGTGAGCGTCGGCCGCTTCGCCGCCCGGCGTGCGGCGGGTTCGGTCAGCGTGAGCTGGCGGACCTCCTCGGAGACGGAGACGATCGGCTTCAACGTCTGGCGCTCGCCCGCAGGGGCAGCCGCCTGGCAAAGGCTGAACGGGACGATGATCGTGGCGAAGCGGAGCGGCCAGTCGCGTGGCGCCGCCTACCGCTTTGTCGACCGCGGGGCCCGGATCGGCCGGGCGTACGCGTACCGCCTCCAGCTCGTCGACCTGACCGGCCGGCGAAGTTGGTCGGTTCTCGGTACGCGCACCGTCAGGTAAGCCGCACGGCGCGCGCGGGGGGAATCCTCCGGGATCCCCCCGCCGCCCGCGGCGGCCCCAGAGGCTTCGCCGAGCTCCGGTTCGGCAGCCGGCGGTTACCCTGACCCGGTGAGGTCGCTCCTCGCCCTCCTCGCCGTCCTGCTCGTTACGGCACCTCTGGCGCGGGCGCACGGGGACCCGGTCAGCGACCGTCTCCTCCTCTCGGACGTGTACTTCCCGGAGACGGCGGTTCCGGACGACCTCGCGCGACGGCTGATCACGGAGGTCTCGAAGGCGAACGGCGCCGGTGATCCGATCAAGGTCGCCCTCGTCGCGTCGCCGTCCGACCTTGGCCCGTTCTCGTCGCTCTTCGGCAGGCCGGACGCGCTCGCGCAGTACCTCGCCCGCGATCTGATCGGCGTCTTCCAGGGCCTGTCGCTCGTGATCATGCCCGGGCAGATCGGCCTTGCGAGCGGCAGCGGCTTCCAGGTGTCGAGCGAACGGGCCGTGCTGCGCGGGCTGGAGGTCGGCACCGGCCCGGCAGCCCTCGCCGAGGCGGGCTCCGCCGCGGTCCGCAGGCTCTCCGCCGCCCCGCGGCCGGCCGGCGAGTCCGGGGGCGCCCTCGGCGCGGACCGGATTGCGATCGCCGTCGGCGGCTCGATCCTCCTGCTCGCGCTCGTCGCCGGCGGTGTGCTCGCAGGAAGGCGCCAGAGTCGCGGGGCGCCGCCCCGGCCCTAGGCAGATGCGCGCCGTGTACCGGGTCTTCGTTCTCGCGGGTCTGATCGCGATCGTCTTTCCGCAGGCGGCGCTGGCGCACGGGGACGAGGTGGCTCGCGGCGACCTTGCGAGCGCGTGGCGGCTCGACGCTCCGCTGCTCGCCGCCGCCGTGGTCGCTACCGCCCTCTTCGCGCAGGCGTTCGTCCGGCTCCGCCGCCGCGGCCGTTCGGACCACGCCGGGGCCGGGCGCGCGCTCCTCTTCGGACTCGGCCTGGCGGCCATGGTCGGTGCCCTCGCCTCCCCGCTCGACGCGATCGGCGAGGAGTACCTCCTCTCCGGCCACATGCTTCAGCACATGCTGATCGCAGACGCGGCGCCGGCGCTCCTGCTCCTCGCCCTGCGCGGGCCACTCCTCTTCTTCTACCTACCGGCGCGCGTGCTGGGCCCGCTCGCGCGTGCCGGAGCGCTGCGGCGCGCGCTGGCTGCACTCTCCCGCCCCCCCGTCGCCCTTGGGATCTGGGTCGCCGTGTTCGCCGCCTGGCACGTCCCGGAGGCCTACGAGCTGGCGCTCCGACACGGAGCGGTGCACCAGCTCGAGCACCTCTCGTTCGCGCTCGCCGGGACACTCGTCTGGCTGCAGCTGGTGGATCCGGCCCGCAGGGGCGAGCTCACCGCCGCGCGTCGGGTCGGCTTCGCCCTCTGCGTGTTCGCCGCGGGCCAGGTGCTCGCCGACGTCCTCATCTTCAGCTTCGGCGACCTGTACCCGGTCTACGCTGCCCAGGACGAGCGGCTGTTCGGCCTCTCGGTGCACTCGGACCAGCAGCTCGCCGGCGCCGTGATGATGGTCGAGCAGCTGCTGACGCTCGGCACGTGCGCAGCGCTGCTGCTCGTGCTGGGGCGGCACCCACTCGGCGGCGGACGCCTCGCAGCCGGCCTTCGGCCGTGACCCCGGCGCCGTCGGACTTCACCTTCGAGCCGATCTTCCTCGCGGCGCCGCTCGCCGCCGCGTTCCTCTATGCGAGAGCGGCCCACGGCAAGCCGGTCAACCGTTGGCGCGCCGCGCTCTTCGGACTCGGCCTGCTGCTCGTGGCCGGCGCGCTCAACTCACCGCTCGAGACGCTCGCTGCCCACTACTTGCTCCTCTTCCACCTGCTCCAGAACGTGATCATCTCCGACTGGGCGCCGCCGCTCCTCGTGCTCGGACTGACGCCTGCGATGCGTGCCGGGCTCAGGCGCCGGGGCGGTCGTGCGCTCGAGGTCGTGACCCACCCTCGCATCGCCTTGCCGCTCTGGCTGATCGGGTGGTACGGGGTGCACCTGGCGGCGGTCTACGACGTCGCGCTCGAGCACCCGTGGGCCCTCAATCTCGAGCACGCGTTCCTGATCGCGATCGGCCTCGTCTTCTGGTGGCCGGTCTTCGAGCCCGAGCCGCGGAGGCTGCCGACGCCGCTCGCGCTCGGCTACCTCTTCGCGGCCTTCGCCCTGTCGGCCTTTCTCGGCCTGGCGCTCACGTTCTCGTCGACGCCGTTCTACGACTTCTACGCCGAGGCGCCGCGGCTCTGGGGTCTCTCCGCCGCGAAGGATCAGAACCTCGGTGGGATCCTGATGAACGTCGAGCAGACGATCGTTTTCCTCGCGGCTCTCATCTGGTTTCTTCTCCGCCTTCTGGACGAGGAAGACGAGGCCCAGCGGGCGCTCGAGCGTACGGACCCCTAGCCCGCCAGCTCTTCGATGCGTGCGGCACCCCGCTCGAGCGCCAAGCCGTCGAGCAGGTAGGGGATCGCGTTTCCGAGCTGTCGCAGCGGCCCGTCGAGCTCGGCCGAGCCCGCTGCTCCGTTCAGGATGTAGCGGAGCGGGATCTCGTGGCAGATCACGAGCACGCAGCTGTGCGTGCCGGCCAGCAGCCGGCGGAAGCCGCGGGCGTAGCGCCGTGCCGCGGCGTCGAGGCTCTCGCCGTCCGGGAACGGCTCGCGCCTGTCGTGGGCGCGCTTCCAGGCGCGGTACTCCTCGATCGAGACCCCCTCCAGCGAGCCGACGTCGATGTCGTCCAGCAGGGGCTCGACCACGACCGGAACCTCCCGTCCGGCAAGCGCCAGCTCGGCGGTCTCGCGCGTGCGCGCGAAGCGGGTCACGACGCAGGCCTCGAGCGGCAAGTGCGCCAGCTGGACTCCGAGGAAGCGGGACTCCTCCTCGCCCTGGGCAGAGAGCGGAACCGGCACGAGCGGATCGCCGTTCACCCGGCGGTCGCGGTTGAGGATCGACTCGCCATGGCGGGCGATCACGAAGAGGCGCATGCCTACGCGACGAGCGCCGCGGACGGGAGCGTCAGCGTGAACCTTGCCCCCGGCGCCGCCGGCTCGTAGGCGAGGTCGCCGCCGAGCTCCTGCGCGTACGAGCGTGCGATCGCGAGCCCCAGCCCCGCGCCGGTCGTCGCCCGCCGCGAGGTCGCGCCCCGCGAGAACCGCTCGAACAGGTCCGGGACGAACTCGGGGTCGACACCCTTGCCGCAATCCTCCACGATCAGCCGCACGCCTCCATCGAGGCAGGCCCTGACGCACACGGGCGGCAGTCCGTAGCTGAGCGCGTTGACGATGAGGTTCGCGACGACACGCTCGAGTGCTGCGGGATCGGTCTCGAGCTCCAGGCTCGGGTCGACCTCGACCCGCAGGTCGTCCACACGGTCGGGCACGAGCCGCGTCAGCAGCGTGTCGATCCGCTCGCGCGGACGGAACCGCTCGGCCTCGCCGTGCACGGCCCCGACCTCGAGGCGCGAGAGATCGAGCAGCTGCTCGACCAGCGACGTCAGCCGCGACGACTGCTCGTAGAGCGTCGCCCTGAGCTCGACGAGCTGATCGGGGCGCAGGTGCTCGCCCCGCAGGTGGAGCGTCGAGGTGATCCCGTGCACCACCGCGATCGGCGTTCTGAGCTCGTGCGAGGCGATCGAGATGAAGTCCCGCTTGACCGCGTCGATGCGCCTCAGTTCCTCGACGGCCCGCTCGAGCCGCGTGTACTCGTCGGCCTTCGAGACGAAGACCGCGGCCACCCGGCCGAGTGCGGTGAGGAGGTCGAGATCGGGTGCGCTCAGCTCGAAGCCTGCGCCGGCCCGGTCGCCGACGAGGAACCCGAAGCAGGCCTGCGGCAAGGTGAGGGGGATCGCGACGATCGAGCGCACCTCGAACTGCGCGGCGATCTTCCCCGGCATCGCACGCTCGGTCAGCGCGTCCCGGACGAAGGCGGCCCGCCCGGTCTCGAGCGCCTGGACGAGGAACGGGAACCGGTCGAGGAGCAGCCACTGGTCGCCGGGCCAGTCGAACCCCTGCTGGATCACGGCGTGGACGGTTCGGTCGCCCTCGTTCAGCCTCGCGACGAGCGCGCGGGTGAAGCCGAACTCGCTCCGCAGGTCGCCGCAGACACGTTCGAGGATCCGTCCCACGTCGAACGGCTCCTCGGCGACCACGCGCGCGAGCTCGTGGAACAGCTGTAGTTCCCTGGAACGACGATCCGTCACCGCCCCCGATCCTGGACCGGAAGGCCATTCCCGCGGATGCCTGCTGCAAAACGACTCGGGCGGCCGGGGGCGGCCTCGAGGCTGCGGCCGAGGCCCCCTGGACCGCGTCGCCGCTCGGTCGCTAGTGCCCGGGGGGCGGGCCCTCCTCGACGTACGTCGTCGTGCGCCTGCGCGACGTCCAGTAACCCGGGCCGGCCCAGGTCGACCAGAAGATCAGCGAGAGGAGCGCACCGGCCGCGCCGGCGGCCATCAGGATCCAGCCGACCGCGTCGATGTTCACAGCCGGGTCGCTCGCGTTCACCGCGAAGGTGAGGATGGCGCCGACCGCGATCAGGATGATGCTGACTCCGAGTCCCATCGAGCCTCCTTGGCAGGTCCACCCGGCGGACGAGCGGACGACTGCGAGTACAACGACGGCGCGCGGCCGACGGGTACGGCTGATGAAATAGCTGCTTGTTGCAGGTGTTTCTTCCGCCGCTGCGCCGTGCGATCCCCGTCGCGCTCTGCCGGGGTCATCCAGTAGGCTCGCGGAGCCTTGAGCAGGGGAGTGGTCGTTCGAATGGTCGCCGTGGGCCTCGCCCTCTCGGCGGCGGCATTCGCCGTCGCGTTCTTCGTGCCTTGGCTGCCGGAGAACGCCTCCAAGGAACGCGACGGAATCGACTTCCTCTTCTGGTTCACGACGATCATCTGTATCGGGATCTTCGCCCTGGTCACGGCGGTGATCCTCTACTCGGTGGTCAAGTTCCGCGCTCGGCCGGACGACGACTCCGACGGACCACCGATCCACGGCAACACCAAGCTCGAGATCATCTGGACGGCCGTGCCGGCGGTGCTCGTGATCGCGATCGCGATCGTGAGCGGGGTCGTCCTCGCCCGGAACGATCGGATCCCGAGCGACGCGCTCCGCGTCGAGGTGACGGGGCAGCAGTTCGCGTGGAGCTTCAAGTACCCCGACGCGAAGAATCTCGCGAGCGGAGGCGTCCTGCGGCTCCCGCGGGGGCGTCCCGTGCGCCTGTTGATCTCCGCGAAGGACGTCATCCACTCCTTCTGGGTTCCCGAGTTCGGGCAGAAGCTCGACGCGCTGCCGGGAT
>JACDAS010000140.1 GCA_013695295.1 Actinomycetota bacterium
GCGCTTGGCTGCGCGGCGGCGATCGCGGCGCTCCGGGCCGCGGGCGACGTCGTCGACCCACCTCCGGGGGGCGGCGACGATGCCGAGACCTTCACCATCGTCCTCGTATCGCTCTCCTGCGCGGCGACGGGCGTGCTGGCCGCCGTCCTCCAGGGGCTCGACCCGCGCCCGAGCCGAGCCGCCTGGCGTCTGGGCGCCGGGGCCGCCGCCGCCGTCTGCCTGCTGGCCCTCGTCTTCGGGCATCCCGTCCGGCGTTTCGAGGCGTTCAAGGCGCCGCCGGTCGCGCCGGCCAAAGACGAGCGGGACTACGTCCAGTCGCACCTCCTGAGCGCCAACGGCAGCGGCCGCTGGCAGTTCTGGGGGGCGGCGGTCGACGGCTTCCGCGCCGAGCCGCTCCACGGGCGGGGAGCCGGATCGTACGAATCCTGGTGGCTCCGCCACGGAAGCCTGGCGCTCTTCGTGCGCGACGCCCACTCGCTCTACCTCGAGACGCTCGCAGAGCTCGGCCTGGTCGGCCTGGGGCTCCTGCTCGGCGCGCTCGGGACGGGTCTGCTCGCCTGGCTCGCCCGGCTCCGCCGCGCCGGGGAGGAGGATCGAGTCACCGTCGCGGCTCTTGGTGGCGTCTTGGTCGCGTACTGCGCGGCCGCGGGGATCGACTGGGTCTGGGAGCTCCCGGCCGTCTCGGTCGTCGGCTTCGCGTGCCTGGGCCTGCTCACCGGCGCGGCCGGGCGGCGTCGTGCCGTGCCGCAGCCGCGGCGGCGACGCCGGCTCGCGATCGCAATCCCCGCGATCCTCGCGGGCCTTGCACTGATCGCCTCCCAGACGATCTCCCTCCTGCGGGACACGAGGATTCACGACAGCCAGGCCCACGTCCGCAGCGGAGCCACGGCTGCCGCGCTCGCCTCCGCGGAGGCAGCCAGGGACGTCGAGCCCTGGGCCGCGAGCCCCTACCTCCAGCTTGCACTCGTGCGGGAGCAGGCGGGCGGCCTGCGAGGCGCCGAGGCGATGATCCTCGAGGCGATCGCCCGCAGCAGGGAGGACTGGCGGCTCTGGCTGGTCGCGGCGCGGATCCAGACGAAGCGCGGAGAGGTGGTCGCGGCGCGCCGAAGCCTTCGGCGGGCCCGCGAGCTGAATCCGCGCAACCCGATCCTGCGCCCGAAGACGAGGGGGTAGGCTCCCACCGCTGCTGCACCCGGCCAGGGGGTTGGAATGGAGCGACCCGAGGTATCGGCGAGGCCTGCGGGCGACGGGCGCTCCGCCGCGCTTCGGCCGCCGCCCGCGCCGCTCGCCGTCTCCTCGGACCGCGTGCGCCTGCGCCGCCGGGACCCGCTGCGGCGACGGCTGCTCGCCGCCGCGGACGCCGTGGCCGTGGTCGGCGTCAGCGTCGTGGCGGTCGCCGTCGAAGGCTGGGAGACGGGTTTGTGGGCGCTCGTGGCGCTGCCGCTCTGGCTCCTGCTCGCGAAGCTGCACGGTCTCTACGACCGCGACCACCGCGCCCTCCGTCACCTGACGGTCGACGAGCTGCCGAGCCTCTTCGCGTGGGCGCTCAGTGGTACAGCCGCCACGACCCTGCTCCTGCACCTCGCGCCTCCCGGCTCGCTCCAGATCAGGACCGCGGTCGGGGTCTGGCTGCTCGCGGGCCTCGGCGGCTTCGCGCTGCGGACGGTCGCGCGTGCTCTCTGGCGACGTCTGACCCCGCCTGAGAGGGCCCTGATCGTGGGCAGGGGTGCACTCGCGGACTCGACCCGCCGGAAGCTCAACCTCTTCGACGACATCCATCTGGAGCTCGTGGGAGAGCGGCCCCAGTGGAGCCTGGACGAGCTTCGCGCGGGGCCGGCCTGGCTCGCCGGCGTCGACCGTGTGCTCGTGGCGGCAAGCCCGCTCGACGAGACGCTCGTCGCGGAGCTCCTGCGGGCCTGCCGCGAGCGGAACATCAAGCTCAGCGTCGTCCCGCCCACGGGCGCCTTCGGCACGGCCGCCCAGCTCAGCCGTGTGGCCGACCTACCGATCGTCGAGTACAACACCTGGGACATCTCGCGGTCGTCGCTGCTGCTGAAGCGCGCGCTCGATCTCGCGCTCTCCTCGGTCGCGCTCGTCGCCGTCTTGCCGCTCTTCGTGCTGACGGCGCTCGCGATCCTGGTCGACAGCCGGGGGAGCCCGATCTTCGTCCAGTGGCGAGCGGGCAGGGGCGGCAAGCCGTTCCGGATGTACAAGTTTCGGACGATGGTGGCCGATGCCGAGGATCGGCTCCCGGAGGTCGTGTCGCTCGACGACCTCGACGAGCCGATGTTCAAGCTTCTCCGTGATCCGCGGATCACGCAGCTCGGGTCGCTGCTTCGCCGGACGAGCCTCGACGAGCTCCCGCAGCTCGTCAACGTGCTGCAGGGTCATATGAGCCTGGTGGGCCCGCGGCCCGAGCAGGTCGAGCTTGTCGAGCGGTACTCTCCCGAGCATCGCATCAGGCTCTCGGTCAAGCCCGGGCTGACCGGGCCGATGCAGGTCTACGGTCGGGGTGAGCTGACGTTCGAGGAGCGGGTGGCGGTCGAGCGCGACTACATCGAGAACCTCTCGCTCGGCCGCGACCTCCACATCCTGGCGCTCACCATCGCCGCGGTCGTCGGCGGCAGGGGAGCCTACTGAGGTCACTACAACCGTCTAGGCTGGACAGAGCATGGACGAGCGTGGACAGAGGATCGGCATCAACGAGGCGCTCTTCCGGCAGGTCAACGAGCGACTCGAGGATCTCAACGAGGTCTTCAGCACCTTCACCGGAACGATGTCGGTCGTCTGCGAGTGCGGCGAGCTCGAGTGCGTCGAGCACCTGACGATCGCCGCGCAGGAGTACGAGTGGGTGCGAAACGACCCAACGCAGTTCGTGATCGTGCCAGGTCACGAGGAACCGGACGTGGAGGACGTCGTCGAGCGAAACCGCGGCTACGACGTCGTGCGGAAGCGGGTAGGGGGCGCCGCCGAGGCCGCGCGGCAGCTGGATCCTCGCGGTCGCCAGGGCGAGCGCTAGAACCTCGTCTCCTGACGCGTCGCGAAAGCTGGAACAATCAGCCCGTGGCCAGGTGGCTGGGCGTACGATCCTCGAGAAGGGACCGCAACGGATCCCTCGGCGGCGGCGAGCCGCCGATCGACCGCGCCCTGCTCGCCGAGATCGAGCGCATCCGAGCCGAGGCCCGCGAGGAGCTCGACGAGCTGAAGGACGTTCTCCGGCACCGGGCCCGCGCCGTCGCCGACCGAGAGGCGGAGCTCGACCGCACCTCCAGGCATCTGGATCGGCGCGCGAAGCGTCTCGCGAGGCAGCGATCGGGTCTACGCGAGGAGGCACGCCGCCGCTCCCGTCTGCGCGAGCGATTCGCCGACCGTCGCGAGCGGCTCGAGGCCGAGGAGCTTGCCCCGAGGGAGGAGCGCCTCGACGAGCGCGAGCGGGAGCTGGAGTTGAGGGAGCGTGCGCTGACCGAGCGCGAGGCGACCCTCGAGAGCCCGGCGAAGCCGGATCCGGCCTAGCCTCCAGCGACCCCGCCACCCAGCGCCGGTCGTGCTAGCGTCCCGCGCGTGCTCGGGTTCGTACCCCTTGCGCTCTCCGCCGCGCAGAAGGCCGGGCTCGGGGTGGTGGGTGGCACCTTCATCGTCTTCGCGCTGCTCTCCGCCCTCGTCCTGCCGACACGCTGGCCGCAGTTTCCGGGCCGCACCGGGCTTCGCCCCTTCATCGTCGCGACGGTCGCGCTCTTCGTCGGCATGATGCTGGCCGTCGTCTTCCTCGCGAAGGAGTCGGAGGAAGAGGCCGGGGCGGGCGAGCACGGCGGGACGGCGGGCGAGACGACTACTGGCTCGTCGGGAGCGAGGACGATCACCGTCTCCGAGGTCGACTACCGGATCGAGCTGCCCTCGCCGGAGACCGACGGCCCGGCGAGCTACACGATCCGAGTGCGAAACGACGGCGACGAAGTCCACAACCTCGTCGTCAGCGGCCCGGAGGTCCCCGAGGCGCGGACGCCAAACCTCAAACCCGGGGCGACCGCCGAGCTCGACGTGACGCTCGTCGAGGGCCGCTATACGCTCCTCTGCTCGATCCCCGGCCACGAGGAGCTCGGGATGCGGGCCCGCCTCGACGTCCGGTAGTCGGGCGCGGGTGAGCCCCGGTACCCTGACCCGCTCGGAGAGGTGTCCGAGTTGGCCTAAGGAGCGCGACTGGAAATCGCGTACCTGCCGAAAGGTGGGTCGCGGGTTCGAATCCCGCCCTCTCCGTCCACCGTGGGGGAAACCGTGTTTCCCCCACGAGCTCCCTTCTTCTGCGCGCGCCTCTCCCGCGTTGCCGTGCCTCCCGCCGGGC
>JACDAS010000173.1 GCA_013695295.1 Actinomycetota bacterium
GCGTCGCGCCCTTGCTCTCCCAGAAGCGGTTCAGCGCCCCCTGGACCTTGATGACCCAGATGATCAGCCCGGCCAACGGGATCAACATCCAGAAGCCGGTCTTGCCGCTCACCGGGGGCTCCATGCCCGCCTTCTTGTACAGGTTGTTCCCGACCTCCGAGGGCGCGACGAACCACATCACGATTCCGACGACGATCCCGATGACGAGCCACAGGATGCCGCCCAGGCCCTCGCCCGAGTACTTCTTGATCTCGTCGCCGGTCTTGTAGAGCCAGTAGATGAAGTAGATCCCCAACGTGATCAACGTCAGGATGATCACGAAGGCGACGCCCCTCGGCTTCCCGACGGGTTGGTCGCTGGTTGCTGCTGCTGGCGTGGCTGTGGTCATGTCGAGTCGTGCCTCCTTCGAAGGGACGGTCAACTAATCACGGCCGCCTTGGCGAAGTCAACTACCGTGGCGCCGTGATCGCTGCCGGAGTGCCGATCGAGGAGCGCTTCTCCCGCCCCTCGGTGATGGGAATCGTGAACGTGACGCCGGACAGTTTCTCGGACGGCGGCGCCAACCTCGACCCCGATGACGCGGTCTCGACCGCGCGACGGATGCTCGAGGAGGGGGCCGCGATCGTGGACGTGGGCGGCGAGTCGACCCGGCCCGGGGCAACGGCCGTTAGCCTGGGCGAGGAGCTCCGGCGGGTCATTCCGGCGCTCGAGGGGCTCGCGGGCCTCCCCGTCTCGATCGACACCTCGAAGGCAGACGTCGCCCGGCGCGCGCTCGAGCTCGGGGCCGAGCTGGTGAACGACGTGACGGCGCTTCGCGGTGACCCCGCGCTGGCTGACGTGGTAGCGGAATCGGGGGCCTACCTCTGCCTGGTGCACATGCGCGGGACCCCCCGGACGATGCAGACGGACCCGCGCTACGAGGACGTCGTCTCGGAGGTGGCGGCCTTCCTCGAGGAGCGGCTCCGGTTCGCGGTCTCGGCCGGGGTACGCGAGGAGCGGATCTGCCTCGATCCCGGCATCGGCTTCGGGAAGAGCGTGAGACACAACCTGGAGCTCCTCCACCGTCTGGGAGAGCTCGCCACACTCGGGCGCCCCCTGCTCGTCGGGCTCTCCCGCAAGAGCGTGCTCGGCCGCGTCGCCGGTGACCCGGGCGCTCGCACGGGCACGGCGGCCGCGAGCCTCGGCGCCGCCGTTTCCGCCTTCGAGCGAGGAGCCTGGATCCTCCGCGTCCACGACGTTCGGGGGCACGTCGAGGCGCTCGAGGTGGCGCGGGCGGTGGCTGCCGCGGCAGCCGGGCCACGATCTTCTTTCGCTCCCGGGTCCCGCGGCGTGACGCTCGAGCTGCGCGGTCTCGAGATCCCCGGCCGCCACGGCGTCGAGGAGCACGAGCTGGAGCGCGAGCAGCCGTTCCTCTACGACCTCTGGCTGCAGGTCTCGGACGCTGCTCTCTCGGACCGGATCGAGGACGCCGTCGACTACCGGGCCGTGGCCGAGCGCGTGCGCGCTGTCTCGGCCGGGCACCAATACTCGCTGCTCGAGGCCCTGGCGGCCGCGGTCGCCGACGCCGTCGCCGCAGAGTTCCCGGTCGAGCGAGTCCGTGTGCGGGTCCGCAAGCCTCGGGCGCGCCCGGCGGGACTGACGCTCGAGTACTCCGCAGCGACCGTCGAGCGGGCCCCGGGAGACTGGGAACGTGGGTCTAGACCCCACGCGCTCGTCCGGTCGGTCCAGACGGATCACGGGCAGAGCCCGCGATCCTGAAGCGGGCATCGCAAGCGACGCCCTTGAAAGCGTGGTCTGTTACTCCACGCGTTCGTGCGGTCGGTCCACACGGATCACGGGCAGAGCCCGCGATCCTGAGGCGGGCATCGCAAGCGACGCCCTGGGGAGCGTAATCCTCTACTCCACGCGCTCGTCCGGTCGGTTCAGACGGATCACGGGCAATGCCCGCGATCCTGAGGCGGGCATCGCAAGCGACGCCCTAGGAGCGTGGGTCCTACCCCACGCGCTCGTCCGGTCCGTTCAGACGGATCACGGGCAGAGCCCGCGATCCTGACGCGGGCATCGCAAGCGACGCCCTAGGAGCGTGGTCCCTACTCCACGCGCTCGTCCGGTCGGTTCAGACGGATCACGGGCAAGCCCGCGATCCTGAGGCGGGCATCGCAAGCGA
>JACDAS010000186.1 GCA_013695295.1 Actinomycetota bacterium
ATCCCGGAGAGCGGGCGAACCGAGTCCGTGAAGACGAGTCGAACCCGTGTGGGCGCTTGCGCCGAGACCGAGCCGTCGGCAGGCTCGGAGAAGGCGAGCACGGCATGGGCCCTCGCGCTCGCAGGCAGGATCGCTGCGAGGGCGCACGCGACCGGCGTGGCGAGGAGCGCGATGCGCATCAATCCCGCTCTTTACGCGTCTTGCCGACCGGCGGTTCGAAAGCGTTCAGCCGCCTGCGTCGAGCCGCTCGAGCGCGCGCACGACGGTGAGGAAGTTGATGTCCGCATCGCCGATGTACAGATCCTTGCCGACCAGCATGACCCTGCGCGCGCGCTCCAGGTAGCCGCGGGGGGTCAGGGTGCGCTCGCGGGTGCGGATGATCAGGAACGGGCCGTAGGCAGCAGTCTCGTACTCGCTGGCCGGCTGGGGCGCGCGGAGAGGGACGTAGAGGCGCCTGAACCAGTTGTTGCTGTCGTCGCGATCAAACACCCAGACGCCCCGGCCGAGCGGCCGGTCGAGCGCGCGGAGAGTCTTCAGCGCCAGGCGCGGGTCCGCCCTCGGCACGACGGTGTGCGGGAACCGGTCCGACCGTTCCCAGGCCCCCAGGAAGAGGGGGTCGTAGCCGAAGAGCACGTCGTCCGGCCGGCTCGTCCGGGCGAGCCAGTCGGAGGCGGCGGCACGGGTCTCGAGCTTGATCCAGGGCTCGCCCGTGAACAGGGGCGGGGTCTTGTGCCAGCCCCAGGAGACCTCGGCCGGAACGAGGACCGCGACCCCCGCCAGGGCGACCAACGGCCCGAGGCCCCGGGGCGTTCTGCGCGCGAGCCGGACCAGCCCGACCCCGAGGAGCAGGCCGAAGAAGGGCAGGGCGAAGATCAGGTGGCGCGACTCGGGCGAGGTCGAGGACCCGAGCCGCGCGACGAGGAACGCCAGCGTCGGCACGCCGAACACCGACCCGACGAGGAGCGCGCTGCGCGGCCGCTCGCGCCTGAGGTACCAGAGACCGAGCGCCGAGACCGCAAGCACGGCAGTCAGCACGAGTGGGTAGCCGGCCGAGAAGTCGCCCGCGACCTGGCCCAGGTAGCGGAGGACGGACAGGGGGCCGCCGAGCTTCTCACCGCCACCGCCGACGCCGACCTCGAAGCGGCCCGCGAGTACGAGGTCCGAGCGCCAGAACGGAGTCCCGGCGACCAGCACGGCGCCGAAGGCGAGGCAAGCCTCGCGCAGGCGCGTGCGCACGAGGAGGACGTAGAGACCCTGCGCGGCGAGTACGAGTGCGCCGTACGGATGGGTTGCGATCGTCGCGAGGATCGCGAGGGCCCAGAGCAGCCAGGCCCGCCTGCCACCGCGCTCGAGTGCGCGGAGCAGGGCGAGGAAGGAGAGGGCGCTCGAGCAGAGGAAGAGGCTGTACATCCGCCCGTAGATGCCGTGGAAGAGCATCGCCCAGCTCGCGGAGACGATCGCCGTCGCGACGAGCGAGATGACGCGGTCGCCGAGCCTCGCGCAGAGGGCGGCGATCACGGGCACGCTCGCGACCGCGAAGAAGGCCGAGACGAGTCGGAGGCCCGTGAGCCCGCCGCCCGCGTGGGCGACGAGCCATGCGAGCACGAAGTGGAGCGGCGCGCCGCCTCGGTTCCCGAGCACGACCTCGAAGAGTCCGCCGAGCGACTCGCGGCCGACGAAGAGCGCCAGGGCCTCGTCCTCGTGGGGGGGCCAGGCGGAGAGCTGGGCGAGAAGGAAAACCGCGACCGCCGCCGTGCAGGCCGCGACCCCGATCCCGTAGAGCCGTCGATCGAGGTCGAGCCTCGCGACGGCCGGACCGAGCGAGTCGAGAGAAAACGCGGGCCGTCGGAGCCACCTTCCGGCCAGCGGGGCTCGCGACCACGGCGCGCTGGTCGGCTCGGTGCTGGGGATCTCCGTCACGGGCTCGGCCGCCGGGCGGGCGCGGCCCGGCACTCAAGGGCCGGTCCGGAAACTGGACCGGGGCGCCTGACAGGCGCCACGCGGCGCGATGCGGCGTCGTCGGGCTCGTCGATACACCCCGTATCGACCGAGCCCTGCGTCCTTGCCTCGCACCTCGTCTCGCGTGTCATCCACCGCGCCCACTTTCCGGACCGGCCCTTGGGTCGGCGAGGCTATCACTCTGGCCTCGTTGCTAGCCTTTCCGGCTCGTGCCGGTCTACGAGTACCGATGCCCCGAAGGCCACGTCTTCGAGCTCTTTCAGCGCTTTGCGGACGCGCCCGCGGAGACGTGTACGGTCTGCGGCGCGAGCCCGGTCACGAAGGTTCTGTACCCCGTCGCCGTCCACTACAAGGGCTCGGGCTTCTACTCGACGGACTACGGCCGCGGCGGCCGCAAGAAGGAGTCCGTGAAGGAGGGCGAGTCCTCGGGAGCGACGAACTCGGACTCGAAGAAGCCCGAAGCGAAGAAGGACGAGCCGAAGGCCAAGGCCGCGGATCTGTAGCCCGCGCAGACCCTCGGCCTTCGGCCGAGGCCTGCACGCTTAAAAGGTTCTCGAGGCTCTAGCGTGCAGCGGAGCGCGCCCCGAAGGCGCGGAAGTCTGCGCGGGTTCCAGCGTGCGCGGGTTCCAGCGCCTAGCCCAGCCGGTCGCTGCCGACCACGCAGCCAGGGCCATAGGGCCCCGAGCCCGGAAGCGGCGGCTGCGGCGCCGACTCGCCCGTGAACATGTGGATCACGGCGAAGTTCTCCTCGGTCGGCTGGATTACCGACTCGCCCCCGATCTCCGACCCTGTGCCGCCGAGGCGGCAGTGCAGCGTCCGGCCAGAGTCCGCGCGCTTCAGCACCCAGCCGAACTGGAGCACCTCTCCGGCACCGAGGTCGGTCGTGAGCGGCCCGAGCACGTCGTCCGCGATCCACGGGGCACGGTAGAACGTTCCGACCCCCGTCGCCTTCCTGAAGGTCGCCTGCATGACCGCCTGCTGGCGCTCGCCCCGGCTCAGGTCGCTCTCGCCGGGGTTGAGCTTGTTCTCGCGGATCCGCGAGTAGATCAAGGCGCGCCACCCGTTCATGTGCTGCCGCCCCTCGGCGAAGCGCCACCCCTCCCAGGTCTGGCAGCGCTCGAAGCTGTAGGGGCAGTCGAAGTCGTTCGAGAGGATCCTCGCCGGCACGGTGACGTCGATCCCGCCGAGCTCGTCGATCACGGTCCGGAAGTCGTTGAAGTCCGCGATCAGCACGTGGTTGACGTCGAGTCCGGTGTAGCGGCGGATCGTCCGCAGGGCGAGTGCCGGCCCGCCGATCTGGTAGGCGGCGTTGATCTTCTGAAAGCCCTGGCCGGGGATCTCCACGCGGAGGTCGCGCGGAATCGAGAGGTACGTGAGCCTGTGCTTGCCCGGGTCGGTGCGGATCAGGAGGATCGTGTCGGAATGCCGGTTCCCGGCGCGCGTCTTGAGGCGGGAGTGGTCGAGCCCCAGGTAGAGGATCGTGCGCGAATGGAAGAGGAAGAGGCCCTCCGGGTCGACCAGCTGCGCCCTCGCGGCGCGCGACAGGCGTCCATTTGCAGCCTTGGCGCCGTCGCGGAGCGCGAAGTAGCTCGCTATGCCCCAGGAGCCGACGAGCAGGATCCCGAGCACGAGCGAGACTCCGATCGTTCGGATCCAGAAACGGGGCCGGCGGAGGTTGGGGCGGAGCCTCCGGCGCCGCGGCGCCCCGGGTGCGCCCGGGCCTCGAGAGCCGTTCGCTCCGGTGCGGGGAGGGCCGGCAGGCGGGCGCGCTCCGCCGTCTCGCAGCGGAACGCGACCCTTGACGCGACCGCCCTTGTAGACGCGGTACGGCTTGGGCTGAGGCTCCTCGTGACGCTCCGACACCGGGCCGGTCTGTTGTAGCAGGAACCCCCGTCGGCGCTCGACCGACGGCGGTATCGTCGGCGCGGTGGCGGGTCCCCTCGCGATCGGCGTGGACGTCGGTGGGAAGAGCATCCGGGCGGCGCTCGTCGACCGGGATGGCCGGATCGAGCGGCGGGTCAAACTGCGGACGCCGCTCGTCTCGGAGGCGGCCCTCGTCTCGGCGCTCGAGGAGGCGATCGACGCGGTGGTCGCGCCGCAGGCCCGCGCACTCGGCTTCGGAATCCCATCCACGATCGACCAGCGGAGCGGCCGGCCCGTCTCCTCGGTCAACATTCCGCTTACCGACCTCGACCTGCGGGAACACATGAGCCGCCGCTTCGGGCTCCCGACGGGGGTCGACAACGACGCAAATGCGGCCACCCTGGCCGAGTGGACGTTCGGTGCCGGGCGCGGGACGCGGCACCTGGTCATGCTCACTCTCGGGACGGGGGTCGGCGGGGGCCTCGTACTCGATGGCAGGCCCTACCGAGGGGCGGTCGGGGCGGGGGGCGAGCTCGGCCACATGGTAATCCAGTACGAGGGCCCCCCCTGCCATGGGAGCTGTCCCGGGCACGGCCATCTGGAGGCGCTCGCCTCGGGCCACGTGGCCGACGCCGAGGCGCGCCGCCTCCTCGGGCCGGACGCCACGGCGGTCGAGCTCGTCGCTGCGGCCCGGGCCGGGAGCGAGGCGTCGCTGACGGCGCTCGCCCTGATCGGTCGGCGGCTCGGTGCGGGGATCGAGACGCTCGTCAACGTCTTCAATCCCGAGGTCGTGGTGATCGGCGGGGGCTTCGCCGGGGCCGGCGACCTCTTGCTCGAGCCAGCGCGGGAGGTCGTGCGCAGCCGGGCTCTCGTCCCCGGTCGTGACCTCGTGCGCATCGTGCCGGCCGAGCTCGGCCCCGATGCGGGTCTCGTCGGGGCCGGCCTCGTCGCCTTCGAGGCGCTCGAGCGCGCGGGCTAGGCCCTGGTGCCCCTCTCGGTCTGCGCGACCCCGATCGGCAACCTCGAAGACGTGACACTGCGCGTCCTCCGGGAGCTCTCCAAGGCCGACCTGGTGCTGTGCGAGGACACGCGGCGAACGCAGACGCTGCTGCGACGGCACGGGGTCTCAGCCCGCACGGCCAGCTACCACCGCCACAACGAGGCGGCGCGCACCGCAGAGGTGCTGCCGCGCCTGGTCGCAGGCGAGCGGATCGCGCTTGCAAGCGACGCCGGGCTGCCCGGCGTGAGCGACCCGGGCGCGAGGTTGATCCGGGCCGCCGTCGACGCTGGAGTGGAGGTGACCGTGCTCCCGGGGCCCTCCGCCGTCGAGACTGGGCTCGTCGCAAGCGGCCTGGTCGAGGAGCGCTACCAGTTTCTCGGCTACCTCCCGCGCGGGAAGAATGCGCTCGAGACGCTGTGGGTCGAGCTCGCCGCCTGGCCGCACGCCGCCGTTGCGTTCGAGTCGCCCCAGCGGCTGCCGGCGACGCTTCGAAGCCTCGCGAGCGCACTCCCCGGGCGCCGGGCGGCGGTTTGCCGCGAGCTGACGAAGAGATTCGAGGAGGTCGTGCGCGGGACCCCCGAAGAGCTCGCCGAACGCTTCGAGACCCCGCCGAAGGGTGAGATCACACTCGTTCTCGGCG
Organism: Actinomycetota bacterium; assembly: GCA_013695295.1. Taxonomy (GTDB): domain Bacteria; phylum Actinomycetota; class Thermoleophilia; order Gaiellales; family Gaiellaceae; genus JACDAS01. Next base: position 5,463 of record JACDAS010000186.1, read on the forward strand.
GGGCCGCTCCGCCGGCGCGCGACGCCGGACTCGAGGTGGCGCTGGCCGCCGTGTCGGAGCTCGTCGCGGCCGGCCTTCCCCGCCGGCGCGCCGCGGAGCTCGTGGCCGGGCTCACCGGCACCTCGCGGAACCGCCTCTACAGCTCCTCGCTGTAGACCAATTTGACAACAGACGCCGGCCTCATTATCTTTCTGGGCCAAGCTTGTTGCCGAGAAAGACAACAGGAGGTTTTGTGTGATGCGGTGTCTTCTGCTCCTCGCTGCCGTCGGTGCTCTGCTTGCCGCTGCGGCGCCGGCGGGCGCCTGGATCTGGCCATCGGACGGGGCTGTGCTGGGCGCGTTCTCCTTCTCGGCAGCGCACCCGTACGCGGCGGGGCAGCACCGGGGTATCGATGTTGGCGGGTCGGCGGGCAGCACGGTGCGCGCGCCGGCCGGAGGTATCGTGACGTTCGCGGGCTTCGTCCCGGGCGGAGGACGGACGCTCGCGATCGAGACGGGCGACGGGTACTCGGTCACGCTCGTCCATCTCGGCTCCGTGGACGTCCCGCGCGGAGCCGACATCGCCGAGGGTCAGCCCGTCGGCTCCGTCGGCTTCTCCGGGGACGCTGAGCATGCGGAGCCCTACGTCCACCTCGGGATCCGCGTCGCCTCCCAGCCGGAGGGGTACGTCGACCCCCTCGGGCTCCTGCCGCCGCGGGCGACGCCGCCCCCTCCCCCGGAGGTGGAGCCGATCGTTCCCGCACCGGTGCCGGTGAAGCCGCCGGTTGGCGGAGGCGTGCCCGGGCCCGTGCCGTCCCCTCCTCCCGCACCCGCGGCGGAGCCCCCGCCCGCCGCGGAGCCACCTGTTCCCGAGCTCGACCAGGAGCCCGCTGCGGTGGCAGAGGTCGCAGCGCCCGCTCCTGTAGCCGAGCCGGCACCCGCAGCAGAACCCGGCCTGGGCCCGGCAGCCGGGGAGGTGCGGGGTCCCGGGCTCGGAGCGGCGCCCGCGGACTCGGAGGGTTCGGTCGTGCGGTCTCGGCACCGCCATCCGATCGAGCGGCGCCCGGGCGCGGCTCCGGCGCAGCGCCCGGCCGTTGCAGCCTCACC
>JACDAS010000211.1 GCA_013695295.1 Actinomycetota bacterium
CGTTCGGTGCGGCCCCGCTGTCGGGACACGGAGTGTCCACGCCACCCGGCGGGTCGGGGCTGTAGCCGCAGATGAGCTCGTACGCCCATTCGAGCGTGTGCTCGCCCGCCGGCCACTCGCGCACATGGTGGAGGCCCATCATCAGAAAGACCGGCTTCCCGTCCCGCGCGTTGACGTCCGTCGAGATTTCGAGCCCTTCGATATCCCGGCCCTCGTACGTCCTCGTCGCCGCGTTCGTGATCGTGATCCGCTTGACGAAGCTCGGATGGGCCGTGGCGAGCGCGTCCATCTCGCTGGTGTACTCCGCCAGCGTGCGGTAGCACCCGGTCACCGGGCACAGGGTGGTCGTTCCGCGACCACTCGGAAGCCCGGTCGCCGATGTGCGGGCGAAGGCTTCCCCCGAACGGATTGCCGCTTTGCGCAGCGCCTCGACGTTCGGGTCGAGGACGATCGAGATCAGCCCCAGCCGGCCCAGCTTTGCCGCTTGCTGCCCCCGCTGGACGAAGACGTCCGTGAAGTCGAGGCCGTGGTGCTCGGTCGTCTCGAATCCGAGCGAGGCCAGCTTCTCGCTCGCCTCCGGCGTGGGCGTCGACACGCGGACCAGCTCGACGTCGGAGATCGCCCTGCGGTCGAGTGCCTCGAAGCCGACCGTCATCGTCGCCCGCGTGGCGCCGCTGCTCCGGCAGGCCTGCACGAGGAGATCCTGACCTTTGCGAACCAGACCCTCTGCGAGCTCACGGGCACCGTAGTGCGCCGAGCCCGCGACGGGCCTGCCGGTTCTCGCGTCGAAGACGCCGAGCTCCCAGTCGCCCGAGGCAGCCACTAGCCGCACCTTGATCAGACCGTGTCCGGGTGAGCGCAGGGAGCGCTTGACGACGCCGGGCCCGGAGGCCAGCTCGCGTGCGAAGCAGGTCCCGTCCGTGGCACCCGGAACGGTGAGGGTCGTTGCGAGAAGCGGTCCGGCGTGTGCCGGCGCAACGATCGCGCAGGCTGCGACGACCGTGACGACGAGTGGCAGCAGGCGACCGATGCGGCCGAGCAACGAGCTGTTCACGATGGAGCCTCCCTGTGGTCTCTCCCGGCGCGCGCCCGGAGCGGCCGCGAACCCCAAAATCACCCGTTACCCGCAGTCGGACGCGCCTAAACCGCCGGCGTCGCGTACCCGCGGATGCCGTCCACGAGCAGCCGGTAGAACCGATCGGCAAGCTCGACCGTGTCGCGACCGGTGTGGAGCCAGGTGTAGGCCCAGTTGGCGGCCGAGAGAAACAGCAGCACCGCCGCTCCCTCGTCGAGGTCGGACCGGAGCTCGCCCCGCTCGCGCCCCTCGCGGAACAGGTCGCCGACCCGCTGCTCGTAGCGGCGCCGCTCTACCAGGAACTGCTCGCTTCGCTCGCCCGTCAGGTAGCGCCATTCCTGCACGAAGACGGTCGCCACGTCGAGCTGCTCCGAGACGACGCGCAGGTGGGCGCGCAGCGCGAAGCGGATCTTCTCCCCGGGCCGGAGGTCGTCGGGAACCGAATCGAGGGCGGCGTGGAACGCGTCCGCGCCCTCGCACGTCGTCGCCCAGAGGAGGTCCTGCTTCGAGTCGATGTGAGCGTAGAGCGACCCTTTCTGGACGCCCATCGCCGCGGCGAGATCGCCGATGGACGTCCCGTGGTACCCCTTCTCGGCGAAGAGTCGGGCGGCCTGTCGCGTCAGCTCCGATCGCCTGCTAATCTCGCTACCCTAACGAACGATCGCTTGTGACTGACCAGGAATTCCTCGAGTACGTCCAGGGCGGCGGGCAGGTCGAGACCGACGACTGGATGCCCGACGAGTACCGCCGAGCGCTGATCAAGTTCATCGAGATGCACGGCAACTCCGAGCTGATGGGCGTCCTGCCGGAGCGCGAGTGGATCCTTCGTGCCCCCACGTTGCAGCGCAAGCTCGCCCTGACGGCCAAGGTGCAGGACGAGGTCGGCCACGCGCAGCTGATCTACCGAGTCGTCGAGGACCTCGGCAAGCCCCGCGAAGCCTGCCTGGAGGACCTCGTCTCCGGCAAGTCCAAGTTCCACAATGTCTTCCACTACCCGACCCGGACGTGGGGCGACGTCGGCGTGATCGCGTGGCTCGTCGACGCGGCGGCGATCATCTCCCAGAAGGCCCTGCTCAAGTGCTCGTACGCGCCCTACGCGCGGATCATGAAGAAGATCTGCTGGGAGGAGTCGTTCCACATCCTCCACGGCCGCGACGTGATCCTGACGATGGTGCTCGGCACCGAGGAGCAGCGGGAGCTCGTGCAGGAGGCGCTCGACCGCTGGTGGGGTCCGCTGATGCAGTTCCACGGGAACCCGATCGCGGCCGAGGACGACCCGATGTTCCGCTGGCGGATCAAGAGCCAGGGCAACGAGGAGGCCCGGCAGCAGTTCCTCGACGGCTACGTGCCGCAGATCTGGGAGCTCGGCCTCACGGTTCCCGACCCGAAGCTCGGGAAGCGAGACGACGGCGTCTGGGAGTACACGGAGCC
>JACDAS010000246.1 GCA_013695295.1 Actinomycetota bacterium
GCGCCACGGCGAAGAGCCAGGGCCCGCCGGGGCCACGCTCTGGGCGGTACGTGCGGGCCGCGCGCCACACCGACGCGAAGGTCTCCTGCACCGCGTCCTCCGCCGTTCCGCGGTCGCCGAGCCGCCGCAGCGCGAGGCCGAGGACGGAGCGCGCGTACCGCCGGTACAGCTCCTCGAACGCTGCGCGGTCTCCGCTCGCGATCTCCTGCAGGAGCCGCGCGTCGCTGGCCTCGGTCGACCCCACCGCCGGCATCCTCGACGATGCCCGCAGCGCTTGCGGCAGGCTGAGTACGTACTCCATCTCCTGCCCGTGCTTACGCATCGCGGTGCCTCGTGGTTTGCAGCAACCGCCCGCCGTCGACGACGAGAGTCGCCCCGGTGACGAAGTCCGCGCCGGCGAGATACGCGACCGCATCCGCGACGTCCGAGGGCTTTCCGATCCGTCCGAGCAGGCTCTCCGCCGCCCGCCGCGCCTCCTGGCCGGGGTCGACCGCGACCGACCCCGGGGCGACCCCGCAGACCCGCACCTCGGGGGCCAGCGCCCGCGCGAGCACGCGGGTCAGCATCGCCTGGGCGGCCTTGGCGGCGCAGTGGGGCGCGAACGAGGGCCAGGGCTCGTACGCGGCAACGTCCTCGATCACGACGACGACGCCCTTCGCGGCTCGCAGCGCCTGGACGGCGGCCTGCGTCGTGAAGAACGTCCCCTTCGCAGTGACGCCCAGGGCCGCCTCCCAGTCCTGCTCGGTCACCGACTCGAGCGGACGGGGCTCGAAGCCGTCGCCGGCGGCGTGTACGAGCAGATCCAGGCCGCCGAGCTCCCGCACGGCGCGCTCCACGAGCGCCCGTGCCTCGTCGGGGCGGCTCAGGTCGCCGTCGCGGCTCCCCGCCGCGAGCACCGTCCAGCCGTCAAGCTCGAGGCGTGCGGCGATCGCCGAGCCGATCCGGCCGGTGCCTCCCGTCACGAGGGCGCGCATGCCGGGTGTCATACCACGGAGCCTCGGCCGTTATGCTCGGGGCGGCCTTCGACCAGCCGAAAGGAGATGGATGCCGACGCTTGCCTTCAACATCCAGGAGATCACCGCCCGAGAGCTGAAACCGGCGCTGCTCGAGCTCGACGGGATCTCGCGGGAGTCCGTGGAGGCGCACTACAAGCTCTACCAGGGCTACGTGAACAAGCGGAACGAGATCCTGGGGCGCCTTGCCGAGGTCGACCTCTCCGCGGCGAACCAGGTCTACTCCGAGGTGCGCTCCCTGAAGGTCGAGCTCTCGTTCGCGATCGGCGGCATCAAGAACCACGAGATCTACTTCGAGCACCTCGGCGGCTCCGGCGGCGAGCCGCCCGGCCTGTTCGCCGACCTCGTCAAGCGCGACTTCGGCGGTGCCGCCGAGTGGCGCGCCGACCTGAAGGCCACGGGGATGGCCGGGCGCGGCTGGGCCTGGACCGCCTACGACTGGGACGAGGGCCGGCTCTACAACTACGCCGGCGACACGCAGAACACGTACCCGATCTGGAACGCGACGCCGCTCATCGCCCTCGACGTGTACGAGCACGCCTACTTCCTCGACTTCCAGACCGACCGCGCGTCCTACATCGAGGCGTTCTTCGCGAACCTCGATTGGGCAACCGTGAACGACTGGCTGAACAAGTACCAGATCTCCAAGTAGCCCTACTCGCGGCGTGACGACCGCCATCCTCGTCGCCGCCGGGTACCTCGCCGGCAGCATGCCGTTCGGGTACTGGCTCGTCCGGCTCGCGAAGGGCGTCGACGTCCGGACGGTCGGCAGCGGCAACATCGGGGCGTCGAACGTCTGGCGGACGTTCGGCCGGGGCTACGGGCTCCCGGTCGTTCTGCTGGACACGGCGAAGGGGTTCGTCCCCGCCCTCGTCGCCTCCCTCGTCGCGGGCGACCTCGCCGGAGTGCTGGCGGGCGCGGCCGCGATGCTCGGCCACTGGCGCCCGCTCTTTCTCCGCTTCGAGCGGGGCGGCAAGATGGTCGCGACCTGCGGCGGCGCATTCCTGGCGCTCGCCCCGATCGTCGGGCTGATCGGCGGAGCCGTCTGGCTCGCGGTCTTCTTCGCCCTGCGCTATGCGTCAGTCGCGTCGATGGTCGGCGCCGCCTCCCTACCGATCGTCGCGGCGGTGCTCGACGAGTCCTGGCCGGTGATCGCCTTCGGGACTACCGCGGCGCTCGCGGTCTTCGTCCTCCACCGCGGCAACATCGTGCGCCTGCGGGCGGGCACGGAGAGCCGTGCGAGCCTCGGGCGCGGCAAGAGAGCGGCGGCCGGAGCCTGAGCGGAAGAGTGTGGGTCTGTACCCCACCTGGTCGCTTACCGGGCCGCGAGCCAGTCGCGCAGCTCGGTGTGCCGGCCGGGCGGGCTGCCTCCGACGAGCTCGGAGCGCAGCTCTCCGACGGTGCCGTAGCGCTCGGCGACCACGTCGTGGTCGTGGATCGTCTCGAGGTT
>JACDAS010000280.1 GCA_013695295.1 Actinomycetota bacterium
CCGCTTCCGTCTGATCCACGGCTGCGGGGTCAGACGCGGCGCGGTCAGCAAACCCGCGGTTTCAGAAAGCCGTCGGCGACGCTTTGGTCGACGACTGTCGAGTCGCGGTTCGGTTTCTGAGCCGCCAGGTGCTCTCGTGCTCGAGCGACGAGGGCATGGGGGTCGTCGGCGTAAAAGCGGAGCTCGCCGATGGTCTCGTTCCGGGTCTTCCGTAGGCGAACTGTCGTTGGCTGGGGTAGGACGACCTCAACATTGGTTGAACTCGATGCCGGGATTGCAGGATCAGACCAGATGCGGTTCGCTCGAGCTGCACCTTGCCCGACGCGGGCGAGCGCCTTCGGTTCGGATCTCGCCGATCGCCTCCCACGGGATCGCCATGTCGACGGTGATCCCGTACCGGATGCGGAGACCCGCGTCGCTGAGGACGTGCGGGTGGATTAGGAGACTCGCCAGCAATCCGAACATCCAGAACAAGCCGTAGGCTCCGAGCGCCAGGAACACGCTCGATCGCCGACAAGGCGATGAAGGCCGCAATCACGGGAGTCACAGGAAAGGCGTAGCCGAACGTCTCGGCGCCGGCCCCGCTGACGATGGGTCTCCGGAAGGTCCAGCGATACAGGCTCCGCCACAGGCCGAGCTCGTACGAGACCGCCCTGCGCACGAGAGGGCACGGGCAGGAGCGATCGGTGCTACTTCGAAGCGAGGAAGCGGCCGCCCGGAACTCGTCCTTTGAACGGGTCACCGCCCTCGTCATCGCGCTGTCAACCCAAACCGATAGGCCCTGCGTGCGCAGACTCCTGCGGTTTACACGGTCGCGGCCGGCCAAGATCGCCTTCAACACGCTCTGCGTCGCGATCGCGATCGTCGTGGGCACGCTGGCCGCCCGTCACTTCCGGGAGTCGGGCTGGCCACTCGCGAGCGCGAGCATCGGCGGCGTCCTGGGCGCGGGTGCGCTCTTCCTGCTGGTGGACAGCGCTGCGCTGGCGCCGATGGCGTCTGTCGCGGCGGGTGTCTCGACCTCCTCGGCGCTCTTCCGCGTCGGGCTCGCGATCGTCGCCGCCGCCGGTGTGGCGGCCGCTGCGGTCGTCCTGGCGCTTCCGCGCCTCTCGCGCGTGCAGCGCCTCGTGCGCTTCCGGCTCGCCGGCTGGGTGCAGGAGCATTGCGCCTGCGCGAGGGAGGCCTCGAAGGCGTGGGTGCTCGTCTCGGTGTCCTGGCTGCTGCGCGGCGCGGCTCTGCTCGTTCTCTTCGATGCACTCGGGATGCGCGCGTCGGTGCCGCTTGCCCTCGCCTTCCTCTGCGCTTCCGCGGCGGCGGCTGCGCTGCCGGTCGCCCCTGCGGGAGCCGTGACCCAGGCCGGGGCCGGAGCAGCGATCCTGGTGGCCGCCGGGGTCGAGACCTCCCAGGCCGTCGCCTTCGCGATCGCGGCGCAGGCGCTCGTGATCGTCGTGGGCGCGGTCGTCGTGACCCTGGCCGGCCTCTGGAGCGCCGGCCGGCGGCTCGTCCCCGCGCACGCCTGACTTTCCCGGCCGGCGTAGCCTGTCGGAGGTGGCCGTCCGCACTCGCACCCGCCCGCGCGGGAAGCAGCCGCTGCCGCCGCCGCTTCCACATGATCGTCGAACGGTCGGGCAGCTCGTGGCCGAGACGCTCCGCTTCTACGGATCGCATTTCTGGCCCTCGATCCTGCTCGGGCTCGCGCCGGCCGCGATTACGGTGGCCGCCGCGGAGCTGAGCCGGAACGGCCGCTTCCTCTTCGTGCTGACGGCGGGCGCGGCGATCCTCACTGCGAGCTACGTCGCGGCGGCAGTGCTCGTCTCGGAACGCCCGCTCGAGCGCCGCGCGGTGCTCGCGGCCTTCGGGGCGGGGCTCGTCGCCTACCTGCCCGCGCCGTTCCTGGCGATCGGGTTCATCCTGCCCGCGCTCGCGTGGCTCGCGCTCGTCGGGCTCTCGGTGCCTGCCGCCGTGCTCGAGCGCCTGTCGTTTCGCCGGGCGCTCACGCGCGGGGTCGCGCTCGCGCGCGCCGACTACGTCCACGCGCTCGGGTCGCTCGCCGCGCTCGCGATCGTCGCCTTCCTCTCGCAGTGGGTGCTCTTTTTCTTGCTTCGGGGGGCCGGGGAATCGACGGTTCGGATCGCCGCCTTCCTCGCGAGCCTCGCGATCTCGCCCATCCTCTTCCTCGGTGCCGCGCTCCTCTACTTCGACCAGGCTGCGCGGGTCTCCGCGAAGTAAGGTCCGGGTACGACCCGACCCGAGGAGCGAGCGAGATGCCGACCTACCTGATGCTGACGACGCTGACCGCCCAGGGAGTGCAGACGCTGAAGGCGCACCCCGATCGCCTGCGCGAGGTGAACCGGGACGTCGAGGAGCTCGGAGCGCGGGTGCTCCACCAGTGGGCGACGGTCGGTCCCTTCGACTTCGTAAACGTTGTCGAGGCCCCCGACACCGCGACGATCGCGAAGATCTCCGTTGCGCTCGCCGCGCGGGGGAGCTCGAAGATCTCGAGCTACGAGGCGATCGGGATCGACGAGTTCCTGAACCAGCTCACCTGAGCTTCTGGCCCGGCCGCCACCTGGGTCTCCCGCCGAACCGGTTCGTCGAGGACGCCGGATATGACTGTTCGGCGACTGATCGAATCGAACGGCGGAGGGCCCCACAGGGGGCTCTCCGCCGTCAGCCGCTCGCCGCTACGACCGCGCCTGCTCCAAAGAGGCGGCATCCTCGTTTCGACGGATGAGTGGTACGCGGCCAGGAGCGCTACGAGCTCGCTCTCGCCGGTCGCTATTGGCGGCGGAGGGACGGTTGAACGAGGCTCAGGGTGTTCACGTCGAGCACCTTACGGGCCTGCCCCGCCGCCCAGCCGGGCGTAGGCCAGCGCGACCTCGCCGGCCAGGCCCGCGTTGTCGGCGA
>JACDAS010000289.1 GCA_013695295.1 Actinomycetota bacterium
GGGCCCGGCGGCGGCTTCGCGAGCTCGGCTACCGGCACACCTCGGTGCTCGCGTGGGAGATCGACCGCGAGGTCCGGCCGTCGGGGCTCCGCAGCCGGCTCCTGCTCGACGCGCTCGCGGTCGGCCACCGAGAGGTGCGGACTGCGACGATCGTCGAGGCCGTCCTCGCCGACGGTGGAAGCAGCGGGGCCACGCCCGTTCCGCTCGCCCGTGAGGGAGCGCTGATCGCCGTCGCCCCGGCCGGTGTCTTCCGAATCTCCGTCGGCCCCTCGCGCACCCTCGAGGGGCAGGGCAGGGCCCTCGCTGCGCTCCGCTCGGCGCCCCCGGGGATCGCGTCGAGGGTGCCGCAGGTCGAGCAGCGGGGAAGCCTCGGGATCGCCCAGTGGTCTCGTGAGCGACGCCTCGAGGGTGTGACGCCCGGCCCGCCGCTGCCCGAGCCGCTGCTCCGCGAGTGCGTGGACTTCCTGGCCGGGCTCTTCGTCGTTTCAGGCGAGGAGGGGCCCACAGCATCGCTGGTGGCCGCGGCAACCGTGGTCGCCGCCGCCTCGCTCGACCGCTCGGCCGGAATCCTCGCCCTGGGGCAGCGCCTGGAGGAGCGGCTCGCGGGGCTCCCGCGCGGCTTCGCCCACGGCGACTTCCACCACGGGAACCTCCTCGTTTCGGGCGGCAGGCTGACCGGTGTGATCGATTGGGACGCGGCCGGAGCCGGCAGGTTGCCGGTGCTCGACCTTCTGCACTTGAAGGCGGGGCTCCACCAGGTTGCGGCGCGCGTCAGCCTCGGCCCGACGATCGTTGACGTCGTCCTGCCCTGGGTCAGGTCCGGCGGCGATGCCCACCTCCGCGAGCTCTGCGCTCGCACCGGCGTCCCGCACGAGACGGGGCTGCTCGAGGAGCTCGTCGCCGCCTACTGGCTCGACTTCGTCGCCCGTGACCTGCACAAGTCGGCCGACCGCGTGGGCAACAAGGATTGGATCGCTCCGAACGTCGAGCTCGTGGCGGCGACACTCGCCCAGGGGTGACCGCCCCGGTGCTCCACCCCCTTGTGGCGCGGGCGTTCGACTCCCTCGAGCGCGCGGGTGTCCACTGGTGCCTCCTGCGAGACGAGGCCGGCCTCGCACGGCTCCGGGGCGACGTCGACCTGCTCGTGTGCCCGGAGGACGCTACGGCCACCGGGTACGCACTAGCGCGCGCCGGGTGCGCAGAGGTAAGGGCGTTCGGCCACGGCTCGCACCGGTTCTTCGCGGCCTACGACGAGGGCGAAGGCTCCTGGCTTCGCCTGGATGTGGTCACGGAGGTCGCCTTCGGCCCGTACCAGTCGCTGCTCGCATGCGGAGCCCGTGTCTGTCTCGAGCGCGCGGACGAGGGCGGCGGCCTGCGCCTGCTGGGGCCGACCGACCGCTTCTGGGCCCTGCTGGGCCACTGCCTGCTCGACCGGGGCGACGTCCCGGTCCGGCATGCCGGACCGCTCGCCTCGCTCGCCCGCGCCGCCGCGTGCGAAGGGCCCCTCGCCCGGCCGCTCGAGGAGGCACTCCCGCCCGCGTGGGACCTCGAGCGCGTACGCGCGAGCGCGGCCAAGGGCGAGTGGGCGAGCCTCCTCGCCCTCGCCCCCGAGCTCGGGGCCCGCTGGCTTCGCCAGCGTCCCGGGCCGGCCGGCAAGCGACTTGCCGCAGGCGTCGCGCTCCGCGCGCTGCGCCCCGCGCTCACGGCAGTCGCCGGACGCGGGCACTTGGTCGCACTGCTTGGGCCCGACGGCGCCGGAAAGTCGACGCTCGCAGCGTCTCTCCGAGAGGCCTGGCCGCTCCAGGACGTCCGCACGGTTTACCTCGGGCTCTACCAGGGCGGGCGTCGGAGCAACCCCGGGCCGATCCGCCTCGCAGCGCGCCTGGCGTGGCTCGGCCGCGCCTCGCTGGCGATCGGCTGGCAGCGGATCCGCGGCCGACTCGTGATCTGCGACCGCCACACCTGGGATGCGCTGCTGCCGCAGGCAGCTCCCGAGGGAGCGCTCGCCTGGCGACGCCGGCAGCTGCTGGCGCGCGCCGCTCCCAGGCCCGCCGTAGCCGTCCTGCTCGACGCGCCGGCCGAGCTCTTGGCCGCACGTAAACCCGAGCATTCGGTGGCCGAGCTCGAGCAGCAACGCGGCCGGTACCGCGGGCTCCTGCGGCAGCGACCCGAGATCGAGGTCCTGGACGCGAGCCTGGACGAGGCATCGGTAGTTCGAGGGGTTGTCGCCCTCCTCTGGAGCCACTACAGTGGGCAGAGGCGAGGGGGTCGCCGGACCTGACGGCATGCCTATGCGGGGGGAGGGGGGACATGGGCGACGCATACATGCGATCGCGATGCGGGTAGGTGTTCAAGGGCTGGCGTTCGCCGTGGCGGCGGGCGCCGTGGCCTTAGCGCCCGCTGCCTGCGCCCAGGCCGCGACGAAGGTCGGCTACACGGCCCAGGAGTTCTCTGCCTCTGCGCCGGAGAGCCTCGGGGGCGCGGTGACGGGTCAGAAGCCGGAGTCGAAGCTCTGGTACCAGGACCGCAGGTGGTGGGCGACGATGATCAGCGCCCGCGCCAACGGAGGACACACGATCCACCGCCTGAAGGGAAAGACGTGGGCCGACACGGGCGTCCTCACGGACGACCGGGCGACGATCAAGGAGGACGTGCTGCTCGTCGGCTCGACCCTCTATGTGTCCGCGCGCGCGGACGTCCTCGCCGGGTCGAACAAGCTTCGGCGCTATACGTACTCGGCCGGCAGTTACACCCTCGACCCGGGCTTTCCGGTCGACCTGCCGGGGGCGGGTGCGGAGACACTCACCATCGCCCGCGACAGTCTCGGGAAGCTCTGGGTCGCCTACGTCCTATCGAGCACGGTGTATGTCGCCCGGTCGCAGGCGCAAGACAACGTCTGGGGGACCCCCTTCCCGCTGCCGGGCGCGACGGGCCTGCACGAGGACGACATCGCCTCGATCGTCTCGTTCACCGACTCGATCGGCTCCGCAGTCGGGGTCATGTGGTCGAACCAGAACGATGACCAGCAGCGCTTCGCGGTGCACCGCGACGGGGCAGGCGACAACGCGTGGACGACCGAGACGGCGCTGAGCGGCGCGGGCGAGGTCGACGACCACATCAATCTGAAGACCTACGAGACCAGGGTGTTCGCCGCCGTCAAGACCAGCCTCGACGACGGCGGAGGAACCTCCTCGTCGGATCAGATCAAGCTGCTGGTGCGCAGCGGAGCCGGAACCTGGTCGAGCTCCTCGGTCGCGACGGTCGCAGAGGATCACACGCGGCCGATCACCCTGCTCGACTCGGCGAGCCGCCAGGTCTACGTCTTCATGACCATGGGCGTCGGGGACACCGCCAGCGGGATCGCCTACAAGAAGACCTCCGTCGACGCAATCGCCTTCCCGACCCAGACGACCACGTTTATCCAGGGTGCGAACGGCGACCCGATCAACGACCCGACCTCGACGAAGCAGAACGTCTCGGACCAGACGGGCGTCGTCGTGCTCGCCTCCGACGGGAGCAGGTACTGGTGGAACCGCATCGACCCCGCGGGCTACCCGCCGCCGAACGCCCCCCCGACGGCGAGCGCCGGCTCTGCCTCGACCCCCAGGGACACGTCGACGACCTTGACCCTGCGCGGCGGCGACGCCGAGCTCTGCGAGCTCACCTTCTCGATCGCCACGCAGCCCACCCATGGCACGCTCGGCCCGCTCGTCGGCACGGCCTGCACGCCCGGGAGCCCGAACGCCGACAGCGCCAGCCTCCTCTATACGCCAGCCGCCGGCTACGTCGGCCCCGACTCGTTCAGCTTCCGGGTCTCCGACGGTGTCGCGACGGCGAGCGCAACCGTCAGCCTCTCGGTCACGGGTTCCGGCTCTGCGGGGATCAGGCTCCGCGGCTCGAGCTCGAGCTGGAAGGCGACCGCGACGACGCTCGTGCTCGACCGCCCGGCCGGCACGGTCCCGGGCGATCTGCTGCTCGCGGCGATCAGCGTCCGCGGCTCGCCTGCGATCACCGCTCCGCCCGGCTGGACGCTCGTCCGCTCCGACGTGAGCGGATTCACGATCAAGCAGGCCCTCTACTCGAAGGCCGCACACGCCGCCGGACCCCCCGAGCTCTAGCTGGAGCTTCGACAGCGCCCGGAGCGCGGCCGGCGGCATCCTCGCCTACGCCGGGGTCGACCCGGCCGATCCGATCGACGCGCACGGCGGCGTGGCGCACCCGGCCTCGACCCTGTTCGCTACCCCCTCGATCACGACCGCCTCGGCGACCACGCTGCTGGTCGGCGTCCTCGGCGCCTCCGTCGGGGCAACGGGGACTCGCTCGGCCAGCTTCGCCCTCACCGCGCTCGGGATCGTGCAGCTCGTGGCGCTGCGGGTTGCCGCCTAGGGCCGTACCGCTGCGCTCACGAAGGCGGTTGTCGCCAGGCCGCGAACCGGAGCCCGACAGGCTGCCCGGCAGTACGGGCGGTGCCTCATGCCGCCGCCTCCGCGATGCGGTCGAGATCCACGGGACGAAGCTCTTGGTGCACGGGAAGGCAGACCGTCGAGCCGCGCCGAGCCGCCGCCTGCGGATGAGCCTCGGCCCGAAGATCCGGGTGCGGAACCGACCAGAAGTCGAGCGCGTCCACCCCCGCGCTCCGCAGACGTGCGAGCAGGCGCGGCTTGTCCTGGGTGCGGATCGGCAGCGCGAAGGGCGAGGCCCCCTCGGGGAGGCGGGCGAACGGAGCGGGTATGGCCTCGCCCAGATCGGCGAGCAGGCGCCGGTAGTGCGCGCGACGCACGGCCGCGACGTCCTCGCGGGCCAGGCGGCGCACGAGCGGCATCGTCGCCAGCGCCGGCGGCGAGGTCGGCGTGCCGAGCGCGAAGTCCAGGCC
>JACDAS010000325.1 GCA_013695295.1 Actinomycetota bacterium
GTCTACCTCGTCTCCGCGGGCGCAGAGGCGGTGCTCAGCCCCCTCCTCGGGCGGTTCTCGGATCGGCGAGGTCGTAGGCTCCCGCTTCTCGGCGCGTGCGCGGGCGCGGCTGTCGTGACCGCGCTCCTGCCCTGGCCCGAGCACCGCTTCGTCCTCGCCGTCGTCGTCTTCGCCGCAGGCGTCGCGTTCGGGAGCTTCTGGGCCCCGGCGATGTCCCAGCTCTCGGACGTCGCCGAGGCGCAGGGGCTCGACCACGGCTTCGCGTTCGCGCTGGTGAACCTCGCCTGGGCGCCGGGGCAGGCGCTCGGAGCCTCGGGCGGCGGAAGCCTTGCGGATCTGACCTCGGACACGGTGCCCTACCTCGTCCTTAGCGGGGCCAGCCTGCTTACCCTTGCGGCGCTGTGGCGATCTCGAAGCTCCTCGTAGCGAACCGCGGCGAGATCGCCGTCCGCGTCTTCCGCACCTGCCGCGCTCGGGGGATCTCGACGGTCGCGGTCGCCGCGCCGGACGACACCGGCTCGCTCCACGCACGAGTCGCGGACGAGACGGTGGCGATCGGAAGCTACCTCGACGCAGCCGAGCACCTGCGAGCGGCCAGGGAGCGCGGCGCGGACGCGATTCATCCTGGCTACGGGTTCCTGGCCGAGAGCCCGGCCTTCGCCGCAGCCGTCGAGGGCGCGGGCTTCGGCTGGCTTGGCCCGCCGGCGGAGGCCCTCCGAGCGGGCGGCGACAAGCTCGAGGCGAAGCGCATCGCCCGTGAGGCCGGCGTCCCGGTGGCGCCGGACGGAGCGCCGGACGAGATCGGCTTCCCGCTGATCGTCAAGGCAGCTGCGGGCGGCGGCGGGCGGGGAATGCGGGTCGTGCGCGGCCCGGGCGAGCTCGGCGACGCGCTGGAGGCCGCGCGCCGCGAGGCGATGAGCGCGTTCGGCGACGACCGGGTCTTCTGCGAGCGCTTCGTCGAGCGTCCCAGACACGTCGAGATCCAGCTCCTCGCGGACGCTCACGGCGCCGTCGTCTCCCTCGGCGAGCGAGAGTGCTCGATCCAGCGCCGCCATCAGAAGGTGCTCGAGGAGAGCCCCTCCCCCGCGCTCGACCCCGCACTGCGAGCGAGGATGAGCGAGGCTGCCGTCTCGTTCGCGCGGGCGATCGGCTACCGCAGCCTGGGCACCGCCGAGTTCATGCTCGACGGCCGGGACTTCTACTTCCTCGAGCTCAACGGCCGGATCCAGGTGGAGCACCCGGTCACCGAGGAGGTGCTCGGGGTCGATCTCGTCGACGAGCAGCTACGCGTCGCGGCCGGCGAGCGGCTCGGCACGGCCGGGCGCCAGCCGCGCGGCCACGCGATCGAGGTGCGCCTCTACGCCGAGGATCCACGCTCGTTCCTGCCGCAGGCTGGCCGGGTCGAGCACCTGCGCCTGCCGGCCGGAATCCGGGTCGACGCCGGGGTCGAGGAGGGCGACGAGATCGGGCTCGGCTACGACGCGATGATCGCGAAGCTGATCGCGCACGGCCGCGACCGGGCCGAGGCGCTCGAGCGCCTCGGCTCCGCGCTCGACGAGACCGAGGTCGGCGGCGTCGTCACGAACCTCCCGTTCCTTCGCTGGCTCGTAGGACACCCGGAGGTTCGCGCCGGCAGGGCGACCACCGCGTTCCTGGTCGAGCACCCGCCGCTCCAGCGCTGGCCCGAGCGCGACGCGCCCGCCCCGTGGCGGCGCCCCTGGCGCCTGAACCTTCCCGCGCCGGCTCCGAAGCCCCCGCCCGACCTCGATCGTGCCGCGAGCGACCGCCGGGACGGCGCGGAGTCGAGCACCCTCGTCGCACCGATGCCGGGGACCGTGATCCGCGTCCTCGTCGGCGAGGGAGACGGAGTTGCGCCACGTCAGCCGCTCCTCGTCCTCGAGGCGATGAAGATGGAGACGCCGCTCCTCTCGCCCTACGCGGCCACCGTCCGGCGCGTGCACGTGGCCGAGGGCGAGCGCGTCGCCGGGGGCCAGACCCTCGTCGAGCTCGAGTGAGTCGTCAGAAGAGCTTCTGCAGCTTCATCGCGGCGCCCATGTCGCCCTTCACCTTCAGCTTCCCGGACATGTACGCGGTGGTCGGGTTCTGCTCCCCGCGGACGATCTTCATGAAATTCTCCTCCGAGGTGGCGATCGTGCAGTCGCCGGCCTCGCCGCCCTCTGAGACGCTGACCGCGCCGTCGACGACCTCGACCGTCCAGGTTCCCGCACCCTCGATGTCGAAGAGATACGAGTTGTTCATCCCCGCAGTCTTCGAGGCGTCGGCCCGAGTCGGCAGGCCCTCGAAGAACTCCTTCACGCTCTCAGCCACCTGATCCTCCTTCGCTCGCTTGCCCGTAGCGTAGAGGCAACCGCTGGCGGGTTAGAACCCGTTTCAAAATGAAGCACTGAACCGCCGTGGCACGCTGGGCACGCCCGAGCCGTCGTCCTCAGTCGCCCCGGTAGCGCTGCTACCGGGACTCCCTGCGTCCTAGCCTCGCCCGTGCCCAGCGCACCCCGTCGGCGAGTCGTCATTCTGAAACGAGTTTTTAGGGAGCGACGAGCTCCGGCGCGAGGCGGCTTCGCTCCCGCGTCGGCGGCAAGAGCGCACCGAGGCCGATCGCCAGCAGCGGAGCGGCCGCGCAGACGTAGAGCGCCGTCCGCAGGTCGACCGAGTCCGCGAGCGCGCCGAGACCCACCGCGGCGATGCCGCCGAGGCCGATCGACAGGCCGATCGACAGGCCCGAGGCGACGCCGAGGTGACGCGGGAGGTACTCCTGGCTCATCACCATCGTGACGCCGAAGGTGCCGATCACGCAGACGCCGGCGAGCGCGAGCGCGATGACGCCCGGGATCCCACCGACAGCGACGAAGGTGAGGATCAGCGGGGGCGTGGCGACGAGGCTCGCGAGCAGCACGGGCCGCCGTCCGAGCCGGTCGGCCGCGGGCCCGGCCGCCAGCGTGCCGATTCCCCCCGCGAGCAGCATCAGCGCGAGCAGCCTGTTCCCGTAGGCCTCCGAGCGCCCGAGAGACACCTCCCAGAGGGGAACGAAGGTGATCAACCCGAACCAGGCAACACTCCGGAAGCCGATCACGCCGAGCAGGAGGACGAGTGCGCCGACCCGATCCTCGCCGACGTTGGCCCCGCTGTCCGCCCGGTCCGGTACGAATGTCGTCAGAAATGGCAACAGCACGCAGAGCATCGCTGCGACCGCGAGACAGGGCACCGCCAGCAGCAGCCCGCCGCGCAGCCCGAAGACGAGCACGAGCGGCGTCGCCACGATCGCGCCGAGCGCGTAGCCGAGGTTCCCCCCGACCGCGAAGAGCGACATGCCGCTCGCGCGCCGGCGGCCGCTCGCATAGGCGGCGACCTTCGAGCCCTCGGGGTGATAGGCCGCCACGCCGAGACCCGACAGGACGACGCAGCAGACGACGAGGCCGTAGCCGGGCACGACCCCTGCGAGCGCGATCCCGATCCCTGCGACCGCAACGCCGCCGGGGAGCAGCCAGATCGCCCCGCGCCGGTCGGACCAGATGCCGAAGAGGGGCTGGATCACCGACGACGAGAGCGCGGAGGCGAGCACGAGTAGACCGGCGAGCGTGTACGAGAGGCCGTAGCGGTCGACCAGGAACGGGAGGAGCGCCGGCAGGGCGCCGCCGGCGAAGTCCGTGGCGAGGTGACCGCCGGCGAGCGCGCCCATTGCGCGCTTGTCGATCCGCGCCTGCACCGGCGCAGCCTAGACCGGGAGGTCGGCCTACGCCGCGTGCGGGAGATACCGCGCGATCAGCACGTGGGAAAGCTCCCACTGCAGCCGCGCGATCTGCCTGCGATTCCGCTCGAGTGCCAAAGGGCTCGCGTCGCGAGCTCTGAGCGTCTGCCGACGCCAGACGAGGCGCGAGATCTCCTCGGCCAGGTGCTCGGGGCTCCTGCGAGCCGTGGCGCGGCGGAAACGCGAGGGCTGGGAAGGGGAGAGCTGGCTGCTCATCGGATCACCGTAATCCGCAACTCTTGCGCTGCGGTAAAGAGTCGGTTTGCGTTTTGGGACGGGCGAGAAAGCCAGTCGGATAGCATCGAGCGCCGCGCATGGGCACCTCCGTCGACGTACGCGCACCGGATTCCGCCGGCGCGGATCTCCTGGCGCTGTTCGTCGCGGAGCCCGCACTCCCTCTCCCGGCGGCCGCCGGGCCTTTGGGCGAGCGCCTCGGCGAGCGCATTGCAGCCCTCGCCGCCGACGGGGAGCTGACCGGCGCTCCGGGCCAGACCGTCCTACTGCACCTGGACGGCGAGCTCGGCGCGAGGCGCCTCGTCCTGGCGGGGACCGGGCCCGCACCGCAGGCCGACGCCGACGCGCTTCGCACGGCCGCGGCGGCCGTGGCCCGCGCAGCAAGGGCCACCGGGGCCCTCTCGATCGGCTGGCTGCTCGATCCCGAAGACGCGCAGCTCCTCGACGACCTCGCGCGTGCGATCGTCGAAGGCGTCCTGCTCGGCGGCTACGACCCGGCCCGCTGGAAGACCGCTGGGCGCAGTCCGGGCCTCGAGCGGTTGACGCTGCTCGCGGATCCGGCGGTCGCGGGTACCGCCGCGCGCACGGCGACCGTCTGCTCCTGGGTCAATCGCGCCCGGGACCTCGCGAACGAGCCACCGAACGACCTGACGCCCGGGCGCCTGGCGAACGACGTCGAGGAGCTCGCCGGCGACCTCGCTCACGTCCGGGCCGAGACTCTCGGGCCGGAGGAGATCGAGCGGCACGGGATGGGCGCGCTCGCGGCCGTCGGACGCGGCAGCGACAACCCGCCTCGCCTCGTCGTGCTGCGCTACGAGCCGCCGGCGGCTGTGGACGGCGTTCACCTCGGACTCGTCGGCAAGGCGATCACGTTCGATACGGGCGGGATCTCGCTCAAGCCGGCGCTCTACATGGAGGAGATGAAGGGCGACATGGCGGGTGGCGCCGCCGTGATCGCCGCGCTCGGAGCGCTGGCCGAGCTCGGGATCCCGCTGCGGACGACCGCCGTCGTCGCCGCGGCCGAGAACATGGTCGGCTCTCGCTCCTTCCGGCCCGGAGACATCCTCCGCGCCATGAGCGGTACGACGATCGAGGTCGTCAACACCGATTGTGAGGGGCGCCTCGTGCTCGCCGACGCGCTCTGGTACGCACGCCGGGAGGGGGCAACTCACCTGCTCGACCTCGCCACGCTGACCGGGTCGATGGTGCTGGCGCTCGGCGACCTCTACGCCGGCGTCTTCGGCAACGGGGAGAGCTGGCGCGACGCCGTCGTCGACGCGGGAAACGCGGGTGGCGACCACGCCTGGCCGATGCCGCTCCACCCCCGCTACCGGCGCTACATCGACTCGGCCTTCGCGGATCTGAAGAACCACTCGATCCTGAAGGAGGGCTCACCGCCGATCGCGGCCGAGTTCCTGCACGAGTTCGCCGGAGAGGGCCCGTGGGCTCACGTCGACATGGCCGGCCCCGCCTTCCTGATGCGCTCCCGGGGCGACTACCTGACCCAGCGAGGGGGGACGGGGTACGGCGTTCGGCTGATCGTCGAGCTGGCGACTAGATTGGCGGCTTGAACCTCGACCTTTCCCCCGAGCACGACCTGATCCGCGAGACCGTGCGGGAGTTCGCGCTCGAGCGGATCGCGCCGGTAGCAGAGGAGCTCGACCGCGAGCATCGCTTCCCCTACGAGCTGGTCGCGGAGCTCGCCGACCTCGGCCTGATGGGGATCCCGATTCCCGAGACCTACGGCGGCGGCGGCGGCGACACCCTCTCCTACGCGATCGCGATCGAGGAGCTGACCCGGATCGACTCCTCGGTCGCGATCACCGTCGCCGCCCACACCTCGCTCGGAACGATGCCGATCTTCCTCTTCGGCACGGAGGAGCAGAAACGCCGGTGGCTCCCCGAGCTCGCCTCAGGCCGCCGCCTCGCGGCCTTCGGGCTCACTGAGGCCGACGCCGGCTCGGACGCCGGCGCCACGCGCACCCGCGCCGAGCTGCACGACGGCTCGTGGGTGATCGGCGGGTCGAAGATCTTCATCACGAACGCCGGCACCGACATCACGGGCTGCGTGACGATCACGGCCCTGACCGGCGAGGGTGAGGTGTCCAACCTGATCGTCCCGAACGGGACGCCCGGCTACGAGATCTCGGGCCCGATGCGGAAGCTCGGCTGGCGGGCCTCGGACACCCGCGAGCTCTCGTTCCGCGAGTGTGCCGTCCCGGAGGCCAACCTGCTCGGACGGCGCGGGGAGGGCTTCCGCCAGTTCCTCGAGATCCTGGACGGCGGCCGGATCTCGATCGCGGCGATGGGGGTCGGCCTCGCGCAGGGCGCCTACGACCTCGCCTACGCCTACGCGAAGGAGCGCGAGCAGTTCGGCAAGCCGATCTCGACCTTCCAGGCGGTGCAGTTCAAGCTCGCCGACATGGCGACCGAGCTCGAGGCCGGCCGGGCTCTCGTCTACAAGGCGGCCTGGCTGAAGGATCAGGGCAGGCCGTTCGCGCGCGAGGCGGCGATGGCCAAGCTCTACACGGGCGAGCTGTCGAACCGGGCCGTCAACTGGTCGCTCCAGATCCACGGTGGGTACGGGTACATGGACGAGTTCGCGATCTCGCGGCTCTACCGGGACCAGAAGATCCTCGAGATCGGCGAGGGCACCAACGAGGTCCAGCGGATGGTGATCGCGAAACATCTCGGGCTTTAGGGCTTCGCCCTTCGCCCCAAGTGCTTCGCACTTGGGGCGACTCTGGTTAGGCCCTTCGGGCTAGCGGCGGCCAAGCCGCCACCCCTCTTGGACAAACGGGCGTCAGCGTCGGCGGGAGGGAGGGTGTAGGGTCCCAGATCGTGCTTCTGCGCCAGTTCGTCGACGACGATCTCGGCTGCGCCTCGTACCTGATCGGCGATCGCGACTCCGGCGAGGCGGTGCTCGTCGACCCGGCTTACGCGATCGAGCCGTACCTGGCCGCGGCCGCCGAGGAGGGGGTGAGGCTGACGCGCGTCCTCGAGACGCATACCCACGCAGACCACCTCTCCGGTCACGGACGACTCGCTCTCGAGCTCGGACTACCCGTCTCGATCCACTCGGAGGCCCGGCCAGAGTTCCCCTTCGAGCCGCTGGCAGACGGGGACGAGATCGCCGTCGGTGAGCGCTCGCTGCAGGTGCTGCACACCCCCGGCCATCGGCCCGAGCACTGCGCCTTTCTCGCGGGCGGCGCGCTGCTCACCGGAGACTCGCTGTTCGTCGGCTCCGTCGCGCGGCCGGACCTCGCAGTCGAGGCCAGGGAGGGCGCCGACGGGCTCTTCCACAGCCTCCGGCGCCTGCTCGAGCTGCCCGACGATCTGCTGGTCCTACCCGGCCACGTCGCCGGCTCGCTCTGCGGCGCCGGCATGAGCGGCAGCCCGACCTCGACGCTCGGGCAGGAACGCCGGTTCAATCGCGCGCTCCGGACGTCGGTGGCCGAGGAGTTCGTGGAGGACGCCCTGGCCGCCGCGGCAGTGCCGCGACCCCCGACCATGGAACGGGTCGTGGAGCTCAATCGCGGGCCGTTCGTCGCAGCTCCGGACGCGCTCGTGTCGGTCGACCCGAGCGGCGCGACGATCCTGGACGTCCGGCCGGCCCGCGTGTTTGCGGCAGGACACGTCGCGGGTGCGATCAACATCCCGCTCGCCACTTCCGGCTTCGGGACGAAGGCGGGTTTCGTGCTCCGCCCCGACGAGCCGATCATCCTGCATGCGGGTTCCGGAGCCGAGGCGGCCCTCGCCGCCGAGCGCCTTCGCGCCGTCGGCCTGCTCGAGATCCGAGGGCTGCTCGACGAGCCCGCGACACCGGAGCGGCTCGAGCCGCTCACGATCGGGGAGCTCGACCGCCTGCTCCGGGCGGGTTCAATCGAGGTGCTCGACGTCCGCGAGGCCGACGAGCGCGCCGACGGCTACATCGCCGGCAGCCGCCACCTGCCGTACCGGCTCGTGCGAGCGTGCTGGGAAGGCCTCTGCTGCGAGAAGCCGCTGGCCACGGTCTGCGAGTCGGGGGCGCGAGCGGCCGTCGCCGCCAGCATCCTCGCCGCGAACGGGATCGACGCTAGGCCCGTGCTCGACGGAGGGATCGGCGACTGGCAAGCGCGGGGAGGCAAGGCGGTCGAGTTCCGCCGGTGCGGGCAACCTTGAAAGGGCTCCGCGCGGCGGCCGCGGATCATTCGCCGGTTGGCGAGCTCGTTTCCGGAACCGCAGGTCAGGTGATCCGCTCGACCGGGTAGCCCCAGCCGCGCATCGCGGCAAGGACAGCGTCGCAGTGCTCCTCGTCGCGGGTGACGAGGGTCAGTTCCACCTCGGTCTCGCTGACCGGGATGTGCATTCCCTCCCGGTGGTGCTCGACGGAGAGGACGTTGACACGCTCCTTGGCAACGAGAGCAAGCAGCTTCAGGAGCTCGCCCGGGCGATCCGGCATCCGCGAGCGGACGACGAGGTAGCGGCCCTCCAGTGTCAGCCCGTGGCGCATGACCGAGATCAGCAAGGTCGGGTCGATGTTCCCGCCCGAGAGGATCACCGCCACCGGGCCGTCGCCGGCGACCTGACCCGAGAGCAGCGCCGCGAGGGTGACCGCGCCGGCGCCCTCGACGAGCAGCTTCGCGCGCTCGAGCAGGAGCACGATCGCGGCGCTGATCTCCTCCTCGCTGACGGCGATGATGTCCTCGGCGAGGTCGGCGAGGAGCGGCGCCGTGAGCGCCCCCGGCGACTTGACGGCGATCCCGTCCGCGATCGTGAACCCGCGCTTCCGGCCGCCCGCGAAGGGCGCGCAGGCTGCTGCCTGGACGCCGATGAGCTTCACCTCGGGTCGGAGTTCGCGCAGGGCAAGGCCGATGCCGCTGGCGAGCCCGCCCCCGCCGACGGCGGCGATCACGGTCTCGACGTCGGGGAGCTGCTCGACCAGCTCGAGACCGAGTGTCCCCTGACCCGCGATCACCGTCTCGTCGTCGAACGCGTGGATGAACGTCGCGCCTGTCGACTCGGCTCGCTCGAGCGCTCCGGCCAGGGCGTCGTCGAACATCTCGCCGCCGAGCTCGATCGTCGCGCCGTAGCCACGGGTCGCGTCGATCTTCGTCATCGGCGCGTCCTGCGGCATGTGGATCGTTGCCGCGATGCCCGCCTGCCGCGCGGCCCAGGCAACCGCCTGGCCATGGTTTCCGGCGCTCGCCGTGACGACGCCGGCGGCGCGCTCCGCGTCCGTCAGCGTCGCGATCTTGTTGTACGCGCCCCGGACCTTGAACGAGCCGGTCCGCTGCAGGTTCTCGGCCTTCAGGTGCACCGGGCGGCCGGCGAATCTCGAGAAGGTCTCGGAGCCGTAGAGCGGCGTCACCCGCGCGGTTCCCTCGAGGCGCTTCCTGGCCGCCTGGATGTCAGAGAGGGTCGGACCCGTTCCCCGCGTCAATCCTGAACACCTTTTCCATGATCTCCCGCACGGCGGTCAGCGGGTCGAGCTGGCGCCGCTGAACCTCGTCCAGCAGGCGGCGAAGCTCCGGGTCGTCGGCGACCGTCTCCTCGAGATGGCGCTTGGCCCGCGCCGAGGCGACCGCGAAGACCTCGGCGGCCAGGTTCTTCCGCCGGCGCTCCTCGAGCTGCCCGCCTTCCTCGAGGTGGGCGCGGTGCTGCTCGACCCGCTCCCAGAGCTCCGCAACGTTCTCGCCCCGGCCGGCCTCGGTCAGGACGATCGGCGGGCGCCAGGAGCGGTCCCGGTCGAGTGAGAGGATCGACCGCACCTCGTTCAGCATCGTCTTCGCCGCCGGGTGGTCGGATTTGTTGATCGCGATCACGTCCGGGATCTCCATGATCCCCGCCTTGAGAGCCTGGATCGAGTCGCCCGAGCCCGGCATCAGCACGAGCACCACCGTGTCCGCGATCGAGATCACCTCGACCTCGCTCTGACCAGCGCCGACGGTCTCGAGGAAAACGATGTCCTTTCCCCCGGCGTCGAGCACCAGCAACGCCTGGAGCGTCGACTCCGCAAGGCCGCCGAGGTGCCCACGCGTGCCCATCGAGCGGATGAAGACCTCCGGGTCGAGGAAGTGATCCGAGAGCCTGATCCGATCGCCGAGGAGCGCGCCCTTCGAGAACGGGCTCGACGGGTCGATCGAGATCACCCCGACCGTGAGCTCACGCTGCCGGACGTGGCGCACGAGCGAGCCGATCAGCGTCGACTTGCCGACACCGGGTGGCCCGGTGACCCCGACCGCGTAGGCTCCGCCCGTCTCCGGATAGAGGTCGCGGACAAGCTCCCCTGCCAGAGGGTCCGAGTCCTCGACGAGCGAGATCGCGCGCGCGAGCGCCCTGCGGTCGCCCGCCCTGACGCCGGCCGCGAGGGCCTCGCGGGTCCAGGGTCCGTTCCGACTCACGCGCGCCAGCTTAGAAGCTCTAGACCGGGGGCCCGAGCGGCTCCCTCGCGGGCGCGACGGCCGGCGCGATCGGCGGC
>JACDAS010000332.1 GCA_013695295.1 Actinomycetota bacterium
CGCCCGCGCCGCTCGCCGCAACGCCCGCGAGCAGGGCGGCACACGCGAGCAGGCGAAGTCGCATCGAACCATTCTTCCCGCGGCCGCGGATGGGCGCCAAGGGAGCGGTGGGACTGCCGTGGGGTGAAGATAGTCCGCTCGGCCTATGGTCGCCCGGCTCGTAGCGGCGGATAATCGAAGGACCTTGGCCGATCCGCACGCCTCGCTCCTCGACGAGCTCCGGTCGCTGATCGAAGCTCTCCCTCCGAGGGGTTCCGCGGCGCGGCTCGAGCACCTGCTGACCGACGGCTACGCCCACGTGCTGACACTCGAGACCGAGCGCACGCGGCTTCGGCGGCAGATCGGGGAGCTGGCGGTCCGGGAGGTGCCCGGCGACCCGGCTGACCGGCTGGGAGAGCTGAACCGACTCTCCGAGCGCCTGGCCGGCGCAGAGGACGAGCTCGAGTGCTTGCGGGCCGTCCTGGCAGCCCTCCGACCCCGGGTCTCGCAGCTCCACGCCGCAGCCCTGTCCAGCTAGTGCACTAGCCTCAGACGATGCCGCTCCGGACCGCGTAGACCGCGGCCTGGATCCGGTTCTCGATCTGCAGCTTCATCAGGATGTTCGAGATGTGGTTCTTCACGGTCTTCGGGCTGATGTGGAGCTCCGCGCCGATCTGTGCGTTGTCGTTGCCGTTCGCGATCAGCTTCAGCACCTCCACCTCGCGCTCGGAGAGCTCCGATCGGATCAGCTCCGCCCCACCGGGCATCGTGCTGGCGGCCCGGACGCGCTGGAGCACCTTGCCGGCGACGTGGGACGAGATCAGCGACTCGCCTACCGCCGCGGCGCGGATCCCGCGGAGCAGCTCGTCGACCGGCGCGTCCTTCAGCAGGTAGCCGCAGGCGCCCGCCAGGATCGCGTCCAGCACGTCGGCGTCCTGATCCGAGACCGTCAGGACGATGATGCGCGCGAGTGGGGCGATTCCGGTGATCTGCCGGGTCGCCTCGACCCCGGTCATGCCCGGCATGTTCAGATCCATGACGACCACGTCGGGCGGGTTGTCGCGATAGCTTCGGACGGCCTCGGCGCCGCTAGAGGCCGTGCCCACGACGAGCAGCCCGTATTCCTCCAGCAAGCCTTTCAGGCCGGTGCGGAAGAGGTCGTGGTCGTCCACCACGAGCACTCGGAGGCTCTCCGCCCTCGACTGGTCGCTCCGCTCCGCTGGGCGGGCGGAGGTGCCGGCGCCCGGCTCCGCTGCCACGGCGAAGAAGGTTAGTGGAGAGTGATCGTCACCGTGCGGACGCCCCAGGCCTCGGCCTGCTCCTCGGTGGGCACCCACACGTCGATCCTCAGGCCCACGATCGCCCCGCCCGTGTCCGCGGCGACGCCCTCGCCGTAGCCCGGGATCGTCATGCGCGTCCCGAGCGGGATGACCGACGGGTCGACGGCGACCACGCCCCACCCGACCGGGAGCCCCGTCGCCGTCGATCCTGACAGCGCGTAGGCCGTCGAGGTGACGGTCAGGGTCTGCTGCCCGGAGGGGGCCGCCTGGACGGGGGCGGGCTCCGCCACCTCGGTCGCCACCTCCTCGGCGAGCGGCTCCTCTGCGGGCGGCGGCTCGGCGGCGGGCTCCGGCTCGGAGGCGGGCGCGGGGGTTTCGGTCGTCGCGCGCGCCGGAGTCGGCACGGCCGCGAACGAGGCAGTACTCGGGGCGGCCTCGGCCTGGACGGCCTGCTCGCGGGCCCTTGCCTCCGCTGCCCGCGCCTCGGCCTCGGCGGTCGCGATCTGCTCGGCGGTGATCTGCTGCTCGGTACGAACGCGCGCGAGGTAGGCGGACTTCTCGGCCTCGGCTCGGGTGAGCGAGTCGGCCGCACCCACCGCCTCGCGCTCGAGCTGACGCGTCTCGGCCTCCCTTGCCTCGAGCGTCCGGACGAGGCGCGCGATGCGTGCGCGGGCCTGGCGCGTCTGGCGGGCGACCTGCGAGTGCCCGCGCGCGACCCGGTCGAGCCCGTCGAAGCGACTCACGACGTCCTCGAGGGTTCGGGAGCCGAGCAGCACCGCAAGCGGAGTGTTCCCCTCCTCCTCGTAGAGCGAGCGCAGAGTTCGCCCGAGCTGCTGCTCGGCGATCGCCAGGGTACGGCGCGCGGTTCGCAGGTTCGCGTGCGCCTCCCCTCGCTCGCGGGCGAGCTCGGCGACCCGCCCGCGAATGCCTTCGATGCGCGACTGCGCCTCCTCGAGGCGGCTCTGGAGTCCGTACAGGGAGACGACGAGCGCACGCTCCTGCGCATCGAGATCGGCCGCCCGGCCGCGGAGGCCCTGGACGGGGTCGGCGAGCGCGGAGGCCCCGGTCAGCAGGAGCGCGAGGGTGCAGACGAGGCCGGCGAGCACGCGGCCGCGAGTGCTCTGGAGCGGAGCTGGCACGCGGGCGGACCGTACCATAGGAGCGTTTTTCCACGAGCTTGTGCGACCCCCCCGTCGGCGCCTGCCGGGCTCGGAACGGCTGGTGAGCGGGGTTGCAGGTATCCGGAGACGCTGCTAGGGTCCCCCGCTTGTGACGTGCCGGCCCCTCCCGGTACGCCTGTCGGACTCAATGTGCGGTTTGCCGTCATCAGTCCGAAGGTGAGACAGGCGCTCACGCTGCTGGCCGGTGTTGCAGCCGCATGCCTCGTCGCGGTCCCGGCCTTCGCCGAGCCCCGCGAGATCACCGAGAAGCGCGCGGAAGTCGATCGCGTTCTCGGGCAGATCCAGGAGCTCGACGGGTCGCTTGGCCGCGCGATCGAGGTCTACAACGCGGCGACCGAGGAGCTTTCCGGCATCGAGGCAGACCAGGAGGTCAACCGGCGTCACCTCCGGATCGCGCGCAAGAACCTGAGGCGCCACCAGGATGCGCTGGCCCGCCGGCTCGTCTCCATCTACACGTCCGAGAGCGACAGCTCCGGGCTCGGCGTGCTCCTCGGCGCGTCGAGCTTCACGGACTTCGTTGCCCGTGCGGACACGGTGACCCGCGTCTCGGCCCAGGACGCTCGCGTGGTCGACGAGGTCAGGTCCTTCCGACACCAGGTTCTGCGCACGCGGCAGCAGCTTGCGAGCGCCCACGCGCGGCAGGAGGACGTCGTCTCCGAGCGCGAGGCGCAGAAGGCGTCGATCGAGCAGCAGCTCGCCGAGCGACAGGCCCTCGTCGAGTCGATCAAGAGCGAGATCTCCCGGCTCGAGGCCGAGGAGCGCGCTCGCCAGGCCGAGCTCGAGCGCCAGGCCCGGGCACGGCTTGCCGCCGAGCAGGCCGCGCGCACGGTCACCCGCGAGATCGCCCAGCAGGACGCCGCAGACTCCTCGACCTACGCCGCGCAGCAGGAGGAGGTCGGGATCGCCGTCGAGACCCCGGAGGCGGCGGTCGCGCCGCCCGCGCAATACGGCGGCGTCGTCGACGTGGCGATGCAGTACCTCGGCGTGCCTTACGTCTGGGGCGGCGAAAGCCCGGGCGGGTTCGACTGCTCCGGTCTCGTCGTCTTCGCCTTCGGTCAGCTCGGGATCTCGCTCCCGCACTACACCGGCTCACTCTGGCAGATGGGCGTCCCGGTCTCGAGTGACAACCTGCAGGCCGGCGACCTCGTCTTCTTCAACGGCCTCGGACACATGGGGATCTACATGGGAGGCGGGCAGTTCGTCCATGCACCTCACACCGGCGACGTCGTGAAGATCTCCAGCCTCTCGGACTCGTGGTACGCCTCCACGTACGAGGGCGCTCGGCGCATCCTGTAGAGCTTCCTAGCGCTTTCTCGATTACCCTCCCGGGCCCTCGACGGCGTAGAGCGCCTCGATCTCCGCTGCGAAGTGCTCCTGACACACGCGGCGCTTCAGCTTCATCGTCGGGGTCACCTCGTCGTGCTCGGCAGAGAAGTCGCGCGGCAGGACCTGGAAGCGCTTGATCTGCTCGTAGCGCGATCGGTCGGCGTTGACGGCGTCGACGGCCGCTTGGATCAGCTGCACGACGTCTCGGTCGCTCGCCAGAGCGGCCGGAGCGGTGTCCCGTCCATGAGCGCCGGCCCACTTCCCGACCTCCTCGGCGTCGAGAGTCACGAGCGCGGCGACGTAGGGGCGACGGTCGCCCACGACGAGCGCCTGCGAGACGTACCTGGAGGTCTTGAGGTCGTTCTCCAGGTTCTGCGGGGCGACGTTCTTGCCGCCGGCCGTCACGAGGATGTCCTTCTTGCGGTCGGTGATCGTGACGAAGCCGTCCTGGTCGAGGGTCGCCAGGTCGCCCGTCCGCAGCCAGCCGTCGCCCGTCAGAATTTCCCGTGTAGCCTCCTCGTCCTTGAGGTAGCCCGCGAAGTTCGAGGGGCTTCGAATCAGGAGCTCCCCATCGTCGGCCAGGCGGAGCTCGACCCCTGGCAGGGCGAGTCCGACCGTGCCGAAGCGGAAGCGACCCGGCCGGTTCACTGTCGCGGCGGTGGTGCACTCGGTGAGGCCGTACCCCTCGAGGATCAGGATGTCGAGTGCGTGGAAGAGCTCGGCGATCTCCGGCGCGAGCGGGGCGCCGCCCGACACGCCGACGCGCAGCCGCCCGCCGAGCCGCGCCTTGACCTTGCCGTACACGAGGCGGTCGGCGAGCCGATGCTGGAGCGCGAGTCCGCGGGGAACTTGTGCTCCGGTTTGCTTCGCCTCGCCGACGCGGCGCCCGACGTCGAGCGCCCAATCGACCAGCCGACGCCTGGGACCCGTCGCCTCGTCCAGCCTGGCCAAGACGGCGGTGTAGATCTTCTCGTACACCCTCGGGACGCTCGGAAAGACGGTCGGACGAACCGCCGCAAGGGCATCGGCGACGCGCAGCGGATCGGCCAGCAGCGCCAGCGTGAAGCCGCGATAGGGCCCGAGCAGATGCATCAGCCGGCCGAAGTTGTGGGCGAGCGGCAGGTAGAGGAGCATCACGTCCTCGCGGGCCGTGAAGCCCTCGACCTGCGAGGAGGCCTCGGCCATCAGGAAGTAGTTGCGGTGCGTGATCATGCATCCCTTCGGCGGTCCGGTCGTGCCCGAGGTGTAGATGTAGGTGAACAGATCGTCCTCGCGGATCGCCGCGGCGGCGGCCTCGAGCGCTTCCGGGTGGGCCTTCGCATGGGCGCGTCCGCGCTCGGCCAGCCCGTCCAGCTCGGCGAACGAGAGCAGGTGCCGGACGCGCGGTAGCCCCGCTCGGAACGCCTCGATCTTCGCGCGCTGGGCCTCGTCCTCGACGAGCACGCCCACGGCCTCGGAGTGCTCGACGATGTAGGCGACGTCGCGGGCGGAGCTGTTCGCATAGACCGGTGCTCCGATCGCGCCGACGAGAGCGAGCGCGAAGTCGAAGAGCGCCCATTCGAGGCTCGTCGAGGCGAGGATCGCAAACGGGTCGCCCTTGCGCACGCCGAGTGAGAGCAGGCCGTGGGCGAGCTCGTCGACCCGCTTGCCGGCCTCGGCCCACGAGACCTCCTGCCACCCTCCGTCGCGCTCGACAAGGTAGGCGGGGAAGGGACGGTGCTGCGAGACCGCGTCGCGCCACAGCCGCGCGATCGTGCGACGACCC
>JACDAS010000177.1 GCA_013695295.1 Actinomycetota bacterium
TCGACGGTCAGCGCGACCAGCGCGAGCACGCTCACGACGCCGCCCGCCGCCACGGCCGCGGGGATCGCGGCCGCGTCGCCGATGTCACGGGCGAGGAAGAGCAGGGCGCCGAGACCGAACATCCAGATTGCGGGTACGAGGTAGCCGACGCCGGTTCCCCAGAAGGCGGCGCGACGGCTGCGCGCGAAGCGCGTGTAGTCGGCCGCAAGCGGCGTCCACGAGACGACGCTCGCGATCACCAGGTCGACGCCCTGCCAGTAGGTCGGGAAGCCACCCTCGCCCGACGCCGACCAGAAGGCGCCGAGGTCGGAGCGGTCGAGCACCCACCAGGTCAGGTACCCGAGCGAGGCGATCACGCACCAGACCGCGAACGTGCGGACGTAGCGGCGCACGAAGCCGATCGGGCCGAGCAGCGCCAGCACGATCGCGACGCCGCCGAAGAGGAGCGTCCACAGCCAGCGCGCCTCGAAGCCGAACAGCTCGTCCGAGAGAGCCCCGGCGGCGGTGGCGATGATCAGGAGCTCGAACGTCGACCAGCCGAGCCCCTGCGCGACGTTGAGCGCCGTCGGCGCGTAGGAGCCGCGCTGCCCGAGGGGGGCGCGCAGGAGCACCATCGCCGGGACACGCGCGTCGGCGCCGATCAGTCCGGCGGCGCCGAGCATCAGGTTGCCGAGCACCGCTCCGACCACGATCGCGAGGAGCGCCAGCGGCAGGCTGAGGCCCGGGACGAGCAGGGCGCCCGCGACGATCACGAGCAGGCTCACCGAGAGGTTGCCCCAGAGCAGCGCGAGATCGGCGAGGCCGAGCACCCGCAGGCGCTCCGGCACGGGCTCGATCCCCCACGACGGCGCCCGCTCCGACATGCTCGCTCCCTTCGCTGGTCCGAACCAGATCAGGTTCCACGGGTGTGATCTCAGCCCCGTCCCGCGGGGCACCCCGGCCGCGGCCATCCTACCCACTGCGCCGCACCGTGTACATTTCGTACTATGCATAGGCAATGCCCAGGCAAATCTACTCCGCAAGCCAGGCTGCGCGCGCGCTCGGGATCAGCCTCGACACCCTCCGTCGCTGGGACCGCCAGGGCCGGATCCAGACGCAGCGCGACCCGGCCAATCGCCGGCTCGTCCCCGCGTCCGAGGTCGAGCGGCTCCGAGGCGGTGGCCGGCCCGCGCTCAGCGCCCGGAACCACTTCGAGGGTGTCGTCCGGTCGGTCAAGGTCGAAGGCCTCCTTGCCGAGGTCGAGCTCCAGGTCACCGCGCCGGTGACGGTCGTGGCCGTCATCACGCGCGAGTCGGTCGATCAGCTCGGGCTCCGCCCCGGAGCCGCGGCGACGGCCGTCGTCAAGTCGACGTCGGTGATGGTCGAGCGTTGAGGGCCGCCATAGCGGCGCTCGCCTGCCTCGGCCTCGGGTGCCCGGCCGTCGCGAGCGCCGACGACCTGACCGTCTTCGCCGCCTCGTCGCTGAAGAACGTGTTCCCCAGGATCGCCCCCGCGCGCTACAGCTTCGCCGGCTCGGACCAGCTCGCGTTCCAGCTGCGGGAGGGGGCGCCGGCGGATGTGTTCGCCGCGGCCAGCCCGCGGTACCCGCAGGAGCTCAACAGGCGAGGGCTCGTCGCCCGGCCCGTCACGTTCGCGACGAACCGCCTGATCCTGGTGCTCCCACGGCGTAACCCGGCGGGGATCAAGAGCGTCCGCGACCTCCGTCGCCCCGGCGTCAAGCTCGTGATCGGCCAGCCGGGGGTGCCGATCGGCGACTACACCCGCAAGATCCTGAAGAACCTCGGTCTCTCGTCGGTGCTCTCGAACGTGGTCAGCCAGGAGCCCGACGCTCGGAGCATCGTCGGCAAGGTGGTGCTCGGACAGGCCGACGCGGGCTTCGTGTACGCGACCGATGCGCGACCGGTGGCAAAGCACGTGCAGGTGATCGAGCTGCCCGCTCGGGCCCAGCCGGTCGTGCGTTACGAGATCGCCGTCGTCTCGTCGAGCAAGCGGCTCGAGGGCGCGCGGGCGTTCGTCAGGCGGATCCTCGGCCCGGCCGGGCGAGCCCGGCTTGCCGCGGCCGGCTTCGGGCTCCCGTGAGGCATGCCTTCCCCGTCCTCGCCGCGTGCGCCCTGGCGATCGCGCTCGGGTTCCTCGTCGTCCCGCTCGTCGCAGTGTTCGCGCGGGTGCCTCCCGGCGAGCTCGTGGGCCAGCTCGGAAACGACGTCGCGCGCGACGCCCTGCTCGTCAGTCTGAAGACGAACCTCGTCGCCGAGGCGCTGATTCTCGTGATCGGCACGCCTGCGGCCTACCTGCTCGCGACGCGCGCCTTTCCGGGCCGCGCCCTGATGATCACGGTGCTCGAGCTGCCGCTCGTGCTTCCGCCGGCGGTGGCCGGCATCGCCCTGCTCGCCGCGTTCGGCCGGCTCGGGCTCCTCGGGGGCACCCTGAGCGCCGCCGGAGTCGACCTCGCGTTCACGGAGCTCGCGGTCGTCTGCGCGATCGTCTTCGTCGCGAGCCCGTTCTACCTCCGTCAGGCGATCGCGTCGTTCGCGGCGGTCGACCACAGCCTGGTCGACGCGGCCAGGACGCTCGGCGCCTCGCCGTTTCGCGTCTTCTCCCGGGTCGCGCTGCCGCTCGCAGCCGCGGGCCTCGCGGCCGGGGCGGCCCTGGCCTTCGCGCGGGCGCTCGGCGAGTTCGGGGCGACGATCATGTTCGCCGGCAGCCTGCAGGGCACAACGCAGACCCTCCCCCTCGCCGTCTACGCCGAGTTCGACACGAACTTCGAGGTCGCGCTCGCGATCGGCGCGCTGCTCGTCGTCGTCAGCGCGGCGATCCTCCTCACCGTCAAGTTGCTCCCCTCGTGGTACTCAACCTCGATCTCACCCTTCCGCGCCGGTTCTTCCCCGTCCGGCTGACCCTCGAGGTCGGCCGCGAGACGGTGGCGCTCGTGGGGCCGTCGGGTGCAGGGAAGTCGAGCGTGCTCCGCGCCGTCGCGGGGCTCGAGCGAGCCGCCCGGGGCCGGATCGAGTGCGGCGGCGAGGTCTGGCTCGACTCGGACCGGCGGGTCAGCCGTCCCCCGGAGCGGCGTTCCGTCGGGCTCGTGTTCCAGGAGTACGCCCTCTTCCCGCACCTCAGCGTGGCCGCGAACGTCGCCTTCGGCGGCCGCCGCGAGCGTCCCGACCTGCTGGAGCGCTTCCGGATCGGCCACCTCGCCCGCGCCCGGCCGGCCGAGCTCTCGGGCGGCGAGCGCCAGCGGGTCGCGCTCGCGCGGGCGCTCGCCCGGGATCCGGAGGTCCTGCTCCTCGACGAGCCGATGGC
>JACDAS010000039.1 GCA_013695295.1 Actinomycetota bacterium
GACTGGCGTCGCGGCTCGGGCTCGACCGTGGCTCGCGCCGCACGCGCCCGCGGCGGCAACCCGTGACCCGTCCGCGGCTGCGCTCCCGCCGCCGACCCGACCTTCGCGTCGTCCGCTCGGAGCCCACTGAGAGCGACGACTTCGTCGCCAGTGTCGAGCGGGACCTCGCGAGCCTTCCGACGATCGAGGAGCGAGACCGCAAGCGTTAAGGGCCTGTCAAGCATCGCTTGCTTCTCGAACGGCATGAGCGACACGCCCCTTTCCGGACAGGCCGTAACGGGCGAGGTTCTCCTGCGCGACGTCAGGGAGGCGGACGTCGCGACCTTCTTCGAGCAGCAGCTGGACCCGCTCGCAAACCGGATGGCGGCCCTTCCGCCCCGGGACCGGGCGACCTTCGAGGCGCACTGGGCGAGGATCCTGAGCGACGAGACGGTCGCGTTGCAGACGATCCTGTACGACGGACTGGTCGCGGGAAACATCGTCGGCTTCGACGGGGACGGCGAGCGCCTGGTCGGGTACTGGATCGGGAGGGATTACTGGGGCAAGGGCATCGCCACCAGCGCGCTCTCGAAGTTCCTGAGCCGGGAGGCGGCGCGCCCGCTGCGAGCCCGGGTCGCGAAGGAGAACGTCGGCTCGATCCGCGTGCTGGAGAAGTGCGGGTTCACGCGGGTCGGCGAGGGCGAGGCGGACGGTGTCGAGGAGTTCGTCCTCGAGCTGCGCGAGCCGCCCGGGCCGCGCTGAGCAGGGCTCGTCAGCGCTGGACGGCGACGACCGCGCGGAGCTCGCGCGTGTTCGGCAGGATCGCGGCCACGTTCTCCATGTTCTTGGCCTCCTGGTAGTCGGAGACCTGGAACAGCAGGGAGTGCCGGCCGGGGCCGAGCGAGTCGAGGTCGATCTCCACCTCGCCGGTTTTGGGCTCGTACTCGATCTGGAAGGGCTCGCCGTCGACGAGGGCGAGGAGTGAAGCCGCGTCGACCCCGGCGCCGGCGTCGGTGACGGTTAGACGGAGCGGCGCTCCCGCGACCAGCGTGCGCGAGTGCAGTCGCACGCGGGGTGGCGTCGTGTCGTCGATCCAGAACCGGAACCCGTAGGGTCCGGCCTGCCGCGCGCTCCGCGTCTCGAAGACCACGTCGTAGGAGCCCGGTGCGGGGCGGATCGCGCCCACGACGAGCTGCCGGCGGAGGAATCCCGTGACGTACGGATTGAGGTTGAGCGGCAGCGCCGGGTAGCCCGTCAGGTGATCTTCGTCCCCGGCGAAGACGACGCGCGGCTCCACGGAGACCCCCGGGCCCTGGCTCGTGACGGCGACGCCGAAGTTCGCGACCAGCCGGGTCAGGGTGAGGCGGAAGACCTGCTCGGGCCCGGCGAAGGTGCCGCCCGCCTCGGGGTACCGGTAGTTCCGCACGAGTGAGGCCTTCCCGCGCGTGTTCCCATCGTAGAGCCCGGGCCGGCGCAGCGTCCTGTGCGCCTCGCGCGCGAGCGTCGGCACCGAGACGCGCAGCCAGTACGGGATCCGCCTGGTCTGGTCGAAGAGCTTCAGGACGATGAACCCCGTCAGTTCCTTCTCCGCGGCGGTCCGGGAAACCCGCACCGAGACCGCGAGCGAGCCCGGCACCCTCACGGTGCTAGGGACCGTGAGGACGACACCCGGGACGGCCCTCTGGGGGACGATCGAGACCTCCCAGAGCCCCCCACCGGCCCCGGCGTCCTCCAGGGAGACTGCACGCGCGAGCCCCGTCCCGCGCCTGAGCACCCCGAAGGAGAGGCTCGCCGGCGTTGCGAAGACGAGCGGATCGTTGGCCGCTGCGAGGTCGACGAGCCCGCCGCCCTCCCGCGTCGTGGAGACCTCCCGGCCCGAATCGCCGACCACCGGGTCTCCCGTCGTGACGAGCGCCGACTTGACCTGCGCGACCGTCCACGAGGGATGGCGCTGGAGCAGGAGTGCGACGGCCCCGGCCACGTGCGGCGCGGCCATGCTCGTACCGTTGAACTCCGCGAAGAGGCCCTTGTCCTCGGGGATCGACGAGAGGATTCCCACTCCCGGCGCGCTCACGTCCGGCTTCAGCTGCTGTGAGACGGGGGTGGGGCCGCTGGACGAGAACGAGGCGATCTCGCTGCGCTTCGTCACCGCCGCGGCGGTGATCGCTCTGGGCGCGCTGCCGGGAGAGCCGACCGAGCCTCGACCGAACGTGTCGAAGTCGTTCCCCGCTGCGATCACCGGCACCACCCCCGCGTCGGCGGCGCCGGCGATCGCGGCGACGACGATGTCCCGGCTCTGCTCGATCTCCGGCTC
Source organism: Actinomycetota bacterium (assembly GCA_013695295.1). Taxonomy (GTDB): domain Bacteria; phylum Actinomycetota; class Thermoleophilia; order Gaiellales; family Gaiellaceae; genus JACDAS01. The sequence continues at coordinate 2,294 of JACDAS010000039.1, forward strand.
GCCGAG
>JACDAS010000074.1 GCA_013695295.1 Actinomycetota bacterium
GCGGGAGAGTGCGGCTCGGAGCGGGCTCACTGGTTGCCCTCACCACGTCCTCGATGCCCCCCGGGACCAGGATGAACAGCATCCGGCAGCCCTCTTCGCCGACGGTGAAGCGATGGGGGATGTCGCGTGGCCCGAAGACGTAGTCGCCGGCAGTTGCCTCGATGGTCGTGTCGCCGACTTCGAAGGTGACGTCGCCCTCGAGGACCCAGAAGCCCTCGTCGTCACGGTGATGGACGTGGAGTGGCGCCTCGCTGCCTGGCGGCTCCGTTACCTCGATGATCGTCATCAGCCCGCCTGTGTCGGCGGCCGTGGCCTTGATCTCGGCGAGGGCCCCGAGCCACCAGCGCGCCTCTCCCTCGTTTCTGCGGACCGCCCTGGGCTCCAGCGTCTTTACCTGGTTGCTCTGCTCCGTCACGGGCTCCTCCTTCGTCGGGGTGGGATCGAGAGACAGGAAGCACGATTCTGCTCGATTTCGATGGCGGGTCGGAAAGTCGCACCCGCAGGGATTGCCCGACCAAGCTGTGTAGCGTCGCTGCAAGCCGGCTCTCGGTCCGGCCGCCAGGCTCCGCTCACGCGGGAGAGCCCAAGGTCGCGGCGTACTCGCGCACGATCGCCTCGAGACTCGCGTCCCGGGGCAGGCCGAGCCGGTCGGCCCGCTCGGACCGTGCGTGGCGCGGCCAGGTGCGGGTGATCGCCTCGATCGCGGGCTGCGGCTCGACACTGACACGCGCCGCGGCCTCCTCGCCCCCGACGAGGCGGAGCGTCTCCACCAGCTCGCCGACGGTGACGGACAAGCTCGGCAGTGTCAGCGCGCGATCCGGACCGAGCGCGTCGGTCGGCAGGTCGGCGAGGGCCTCCAGGCACGCGACGACCGTCTCCACCCCGATCACGGGCAGCCGCAGGTCGCGCCCGACCGGGAGCGCGTAGGCACGGCCGGCGAGGGGCTCGCGGAAGACGGCGCTCGCGAAGCTCGACGCGGCCTCGTTGGGCTCCCCGCCCCGCACGATCACGGTGGGCAGGCGCGCTGTCAGGCCATCGAGGAAGCCCCGCCGGGTGTAGTCGTTCAAGAGGAGCTCGCAGATCGCCTTCGTGGTGCCGTAGGTCGTCTCGGGCGTCGCCTTCGTCGTGTCCCCGACGGCGCCGGCGGACGTCTCTCCGCCGAACACGGCGAGCGTGCTCGTGAACACGAGCCGGCGACCCCCGGCCGCGCGGCAGGCCTCGAGGACGTTGAGCCCGCCCTCGAGGTTCACGCGCAGCGCGAGGTCGAAGTCGCGCTCGCCGCCGGCGCTGACGACCGACGCAAGGTGGAACACGACATCCGAGCCGGCGACGAGCGCGCTGACCTCGTCTCTGGCGCCGATGTCGCCGAGCACGACGTCGGCGCCTTCGGGTGCGGTTGCAGGATCACCAGCCGCGTCGAAGAGGACCAGACGCTCGGCGCGGGGCGACAGGCGGCGCGCGAGCGCAAGGCCGATGAACCCGAGTCCGCCGGTGACAAGCGCCTTCAGGGCCCTATCATCGCGCGATGCGGATCGCGCAGCTCCGGGCATCGATTGTCGGCGGCGCGGGTGCCGACTATCACGACCAGCCGGAGGGGCACTGGATCGACGGCCGGATCGCGACGCCGATGAGCCGCTACCCGGCCTACCGCGAGACGCGCTCCTCGTTCGGACTCAACGTCCTCGGCACGGTCGTCGTGGAGGTCGAGACCGAAACCGGCGAGATCGGCGTTGGCGTCTCGACCGGTGGGCCTCCCGCCTGCTGGCTGATCGAGCACCACCTCTCACGGTTCGTGGAGGGCGCCGATCCGCGGCGGCTCGAGCTGATCTGGGATCAACTCTGGCGCGCGACGATGTTCTACGGGCGCAAGGGCCTCGTCCTGAACGCGATCTCCGCGGTCGATCTCGCGCTCTGGGACCTGCTGGGACGGCTGCGCGACGAGCCCGTCCACGCGCTGATCGGCGGTGCCGTCCACGACGAGGTGCCGCTGTACGCGACTGGACCGCGCCCCGACCGCGCGAAGGAGCTCGGCTTCGTCGGCGGCAAGCTGCCGCTCGCCCACGGGCCCGCCGACGGCGACGCCGGCCTTCGCCTCAACCTCGAGCGCGCCGCGGAGGCTCGGGCCTCAGTGGGCGACGACTTCTTCCTCGCCTACGACTGCTGGATGGCCCTCGACGTGCCGTACACGCTGCGGCTGATCGAGGGCCTGCGGCCGCACCGCTTCAGGTGGGTCGAGGAGTTCCTGCCGCCCGACGACTACGCCGGGTACGCCGACGTCCGCCGTCGCGCCCCGCGCGACATCATGCTCTCCACCGGCGAGCACGAGGCGACGCGCTGGGGCTTCCGGCTGCTCGTGGACATGGGCTGCTGCGACATCGTCCAGCCGGACGTCGGCTGGTGCGGAGGGCTGACGGAGCTGCTGAAGATCGCCGCCTACGCGGACGCCCACGGCGTCCTCGTCGTCCCGCACGGATCGAGCGTCTACAGCTACCACTTCGTCCTCACCCGCCCGTCGACGCCGTTCGCCGAGTTCCTGATGATGGCGCCGGCCGCCGACCGCATCGTGCCGATGTTCTCGCCGCTCTTCGTGGACGAGCCGGTGCCGGAGCGCGGTCACATCCGCGCTTCGATGTTCGAGCGGCCAGGGTTCGGCGTTGAGCTCGATCGCTCGCTGCCGCTCGAGCGCCCGTTCTCTCGCTAGGCCAGGAACCCGGGCGTGCGCTCGACGTCGTCGGCGTGCCGAAACTCCGTGCACTCGATTCGGACCCCGTGCCTCGGCTCGCCCGGGACGAACGACGAGACGCGTCCCCTTCCGGAGCCAGGCACGGCGTCACCGCCGGCGCCGGCGCCGACGGCGAGGCCCGAGGCCGCGGCGAGGACGTCGTCGACGCCGAAGCAGATGTGATGCACGCCCTCGCCGTGCTCCTCGAGCCAGTGCGCGACAGCGGACTCACTGTCAAGCGGCTCGACGAGCTGGAGATACGCGTTGCCCGTGTCGAGGTAGGTGAGCCTGACCGCGGGAGCACGGATCTCCTCGCTGCTCGTCACCCGGAGGCCGAGCGACCCGGAGAAGTACCGGAGCGCCTCGTCGGTGTCGCGGATGACGACCGCCACGTGGTCGAGCCGGCGGAGGAGGCTCACGCCGCCCCGGGCCCGACAGGCTTCCGCTTCGCCTCCTCGAGTGAGTCCTTGCCGAGCGTCATGTCCGCGACCTGCCCGGGAGCCCACGATCCAACCGGGCGGTCGCGGGAGCCGCATCGACCTTCGCCCGGCGTCGGCCGAGCAGGCGAAACCGGTCGATCCGGAACGGCTCCAGCAGCGCGGGCCGCTCGCCGCTCAGCACGAACTCGGCCATCGCCTCGGCGGCTGGCGCAGACACCGTCATCCCGAGCATCGAGTACCCGGTTGCGACGAAGGCGTTCCCCAGCGGCGTCGCGCGGTCGATCACCGGCAGTCCGTCCGGTGTCAGCGGCCGCAGCCCCGCCCAGGGCTCCTCGTACTCGGGCTGTTCCAGCTCGAGGTACTCCCGTGCGAGCCGGAAGACGTTGTCGATCCGGCGGCGGTCGATCGAGAGGTCGTAGCCGCTGAACTCCATCGTGCCGCCGATCCGGACGCGGTCGGCGAACGGCGTCGCGCCGGCGTGGATGTCGGCGAAGAGGATGCCATGGGCGGGCATCACCTTCGGCCGGATCAGGAACGTGTACCCCTTGCCGGGCTGCATCGGGAAGCGCACGCCGAGGCCGCGCGCGAGCGGCGCGGTCCACGACCCGGCGGCGAGCACGAACGCGTCCGCGGCGACGTCGCCCTCCGTTGTCCGCACAGCCCGCACGGTGCCGTTGACGGCGTCGAACCCGATTACCCGCGTGTGCTCGCGGATGTCGACGCCCTGCTCACGGAGCTTCGTCGCGATCCCTGTGGTCATGGTGTTCGCGCGCACGTGCCACTGTTCGTCGTAGTGGAAGCCCGACGTGACCTTGTCCGACAGCGACGGCTCGAGCTCGTGCAGGTCGTCGCTCGAGAGCAGCTCGTCGGGGAGGCGGTAGCCGAAGCTCCGCATCGGGCTCAGGCTCTCGAGGACCTTGCGGGCCCCCGCCGGCGTCGCGCTTGCGCAGACCATCCCTTTCCGGTAGAGCTCGAACTCGACGCCGTCCGCGAGCATCGCTTCGACGAGCTCGAACGCCCGCCGGCCAAGCGCAGCGAGGGCCGCCATGCCGTGCTCGAAGTCGCGCGGGTTGCAGTACGTCCAGAAGCGGAGGAGCCACGGCGCCAGGCGCGGGAGGTAGGACGGCCGGAAGTAGAGGGCCGAGTCGGCGTTCAGGAGCGCGCGCATCCCGCGGAGCGTCAGCCCGGGCTCGGGCAGCGGCCCCGCC
>JACDAS010000075.1 GCA_013695295.1 Actinomycetota bacterium
GTCTTCAGCTTCTGCAAGGCGATCGACACCTTCTGCCCGCTCGGGCCCTGGATCGTCACGCCGGACGAGATTGGCGATCCACACGATCTCCGGATGGAGCTGCGCGTGAACGGCGCGGTGCGCCAGACCTCCCATTCGAGCCGGATGAGCGTCACGATCCCGGAGATCGTGAGCCACTACTCGGCGCTCGGTTACAGCGCGGGCGACGTGGTCTCGACCGGCACGGTGTCCGGGGTGGCCGGGTTCAGCGAAGACGCCGCGTCGCTCTACCTCAAGCCAGGCGACGTGATCGAGGCCGAGATCGAGCAGATCGGCGTGCTCCGAAATCCGGTCGTGTCCTGGCAGGACGCCCACGGCGAGCCGGCGCCGCCACGCGTGCGCTGGTGAGCGGGGCCGCAACTCGATCCACACCCCCCACCCAGGGTGGGGATCTAACCCGCCTCCCTCTGAGATCGGATCCTACCGCCGAAAAGGCAACCCATCCGTGCCGATTCGGGGTCGAAAGCGTCACGCCGTGATCTGGCCGCGTGACGACTCGAAGCTGGAGCGGGTTCGCGCCGCGATGGCGGAGGAGGACTTGGACGCGCTCGTCGTTCGCGCGCCCGACAACGTCCTCTATCTGACGAACTTCTGGGGGATGAAGGGCTACGACGCGGTCGTCTTCCCGCAGGAGGCCGACCCCGTGCTGATCGCCCTCGAGCCCTCCGCTGCCGACGCGGCGCGGCACGCCTGGACCGCCGACGTCCGCCTCTTCCCCGGGTACGACGAGCGCGACCCGCGACCCCCGCCGCTCCGCGCGCTCGAGCTGGCGGTCGACGCGGCCCGGCCGTACGGGCGCGTCGGGCTCGAGCTCGGACTCGGTACCCAGGCGGCCGACCGAATGGTCGGCGAGCCGACGACACCTACGAAGGCCTGGTTCGATGCGTTCCCCGACGCCCGCGACGCGACGCCGCTCCTCGCCCGCACGCGCGCGATCAAGACCGACCAGGAGATCGCCCGGATCCGGCTCGCGATCGAGCTCGCAGCCGAGGCGATGGAGGCGGTGCGCGCCGAGCTTCGGCCCGGAATGACCGAGAGCGAGGCAGCCGCGACCTGGCAGGGCCACGTTCACGGCGCGGGGACGGGGTGGCGCGACGGCGCAGTCGAGCTCGCGTTCGGGTTCTCGCTCGTCTGGTCCGGGCCAGGGATCCGCACATTCACCGCGACCGGGTCGCGCCCCGTCTGCGAGCACGAGCCGACGCTCTTCGAGATCTGGGTCTGCGCGGACGGCTACTGGGCCGACCACACGAAGAACCTTTGCCCCGGCGAGCTCGACCCCCGGTACGACGAGCTCCTCGACCAGCTGCTCGAGGTCTACCGGGCCGCGATCGACCACTGCCGGCCGGGCGCGAGCCTTCCCGAGCTCGACCGCACCGTTCGCGAGGGCATCGCAGCCTCGGGGTATCCCGGCCAGCCCTCGCACCCGATCTCCCACGGGGTCGGCGCGCGCGCCCACGAGCCTCCCTACGCCCACCAGGCCGGAACGGGCACGATCGAGGCCGGCATGGTGCTCGCGATCGAGCCGGGGATCTACTGGCCGGAGGGTGGTGGCCTGCGGCTCGAGGACAACTTCCTGATCACGCCTGACGGCCCCGAGAAACTGTCTCCGTTCCCGGACGACTTCAGATGATCGACCGGGACCTGCTCTGGACGGGCTCCCACAACCGGCCGCTCGCGGCCGGCGGTCGCGTGGGCCTCTACGACACCACCCTTCGTGACGGCGAGCAGACCGTCGGAGTCGTGCTCGATCCCGAGCAGAAGCTCGAGGTCGCGCGCGCGCTCGACCTGCTCGGGGTCGACCGGATCGAGGCCGGCTTCCCGCGCGTCTCGCCCGACGACGCCGAGGCCTTCCGCCTGATTCTCGCGGCCGGACTCGACGCCGAGATCTGGGGCTTCTCGCGCGCGGTGCTGGGGGACGTCGACGCGCTGATCGAGCTCGGCGTCCACTCGACGGTGATCGAGTCGCCGGTCTCCGACGGGAAGCTCGCTGCGTACGGACTCTCACGCGAGGAGGTGGAGCGGCGGGTCGTCTCGGCCGTGTCTCATGCCCGAGAGCACGGGATCGCCGTCGCCTACTTCGGCGTCGACGGCTCGCGCGCCGACCTGGCCTTCCTCGAGCGCATCTACCGGGCCGCGGTGGACGCTGGGGCCTCGGAGATCGTCGTCGTCGACACGATTGGCGCCGCAACCCCCGAGACGGCCGCGATGCTGGTCGAGCGTGCCTGCGCGTGGGTCGGGCCGGACGTGCCGGTGCACTTTCACGGGCACAACGACTTCGGGCTCGCGACCGCGGCGGCCGTCGCGGCCGTGGGCGCCGGGGCGGCGTGGATCCAGGGCACGATCAACGGCATGGGCGAGCGAGCCGGCAACGCGAACCTGCTCGAGGTCGCGCTCGCGCTCGACGCGCTCTACGGCGTCGAGACCGGACTGCGCTTCGAGCACGCGCGCGAGATCTCGGAGCTCGTCCGGAGGCTCTCGGGCTGCGAGCTCGAGCCGTGGAAGCCCGTTGTCGGCGAGACGCTCTTCGTCCGCGAGTCCGGCGCCGTCGCCAGCCAGATCCACGACCCGCCGGCGATCGAGCCGTACTCGGCGACGCTCGTCGGGGCCGAGCGGGCGATCGTGCTCGGAAAGAAGAGCGGCCTCGACTCGATCAGGATCAGGTGCGAGGCGCTGGAGCTCGACGTGCCGGAGGAGCGGCGCCCGGAGCTGCTCGCGGCCGTGAAGGCGCTCGGCGCCCGCAAGCGCGGGCTAGTCTCGGACGACGAGCTCAGAGAGCTCGCGGAGGATCGTTAAGCAGCGAGTGCTCGGAGCGTCGCCTGTGTGCGAGCAACCTCCGATAGGGCGCGGGCTGCCGCTGCGGCTCGCCGTTCGGCTGTGGCGAACTGACGTGTCAGATCCATGATCGCGTCTGCCTCTCCACGCTCCCGCGCCTCGGCGAGCCGTCCGCGCAGTTCGACGAGCGCACGTTGGGTGTCATCCACCCTTCGGAGCGTCTGTTCGCCGCCAGCCTCTGGATCGATGCGGTAGACGCCGGGCTGCTCGGGCTGGCGGAGGACGACGGGTGAGCGCGTCGCCTGAGTCAGGAACGTGGCCAGCGGGTCCTTCCCCTCGACCGCCCAGCCCTCGGCCAGGAGCAGGTCGAACCAGTCTCGGTAGTGGATCGGGTCGCCGATTCTCCGGCGCCTGGCGAGGACCTCTACCGCCACCTCGCGGAGCCGCTGGCCGCGCAAGGGCTCTAGGTCGAGCCGAAGCTGAGGGGCTCGGCCCAGAAGCTCGTCGAGGCCTCGGAGGCGGCGCTCGAGCGCCATCGCCTCTGCGGTCGCCCGCTCGGCGAGCGCGAGATAGCTCGTCGCCTGCTCCCGGAGTCGCTCGGCGTCGAGCCGAAGCGAATCCGCCTCGGCGCGAGCGGCCTGAACGAACTCGCCAGAGAAGGTGGGGGCAACGACGCCGATGCCCGACACTGTTGCGGGAGCGGCTGACGACATCAAGCTACGACTTGTGTAGAAGCGCTCCTTTGCTGTCGATGAATCCGAGGAAATCGTGATGAAGTTGTCGCTCCGAGCGACTTTTTTCTGTGGACGACAGGGCACTGTGGAAACGAGACGCGGCGCCTCGCGGTGACCGATGACATCCGGTCGCGGTCGTAAGATCGGTCCCTCCCTACAGATGACGTAGATCGGAAAGACGCCATGCCCGTCACGAGCAGACCCGACGACTCACGCCTGGGCGAAGCCGTCGAACGTCTCGTTCTTGCCTACGAGCCGCAGCGGATCTACCTCTTCGGCTCGGCGGCGCGCGGGGATGTGGACGAGGACAGCGACTACGACCTGATGGTGGTCGTTCCGGACTCGGCCCCGGCGGAGCGCCGGCGCAGCCGTCTCGCCTACGAGGCGCTCCGCGGTACTGGAACCGCGGCCGACGTCCTCGTCTGGAGCGAGAGCTACTTCGACAGCCGCGCGCATCTGGCCGCGTCGCTGCCCGGGACGATCCTGCGGGAGGGCAGGCTGCTCTATGCCGGATGACGTGGTACGAGCGGAGGAGGCGCAGGCGTGGCTCGCACGGGCTCGGCTCGACCTGCGGGCGGCCGAGGTCGATCTCGCCGTTGATCCGCCTCTGGCGGAGGACGCCGCCTTCCACTGTCAGCAGGCGGCCGAGAAGGCGCTCAAGGCCTTCCTCGCGTGGCACGACCGTCCTTTCCGGAGGACGCACAACCTCGAGGAGCTTGGCGAGCAGTGCCTGGCGCTCGACGACCGGCTCCGGCCCGAGGTCGATGCCGTCGTACCGCTCACCGAGTTCGCCTGGAGGTTCCGCTACCCCGGCGAGCCGGCAGAGCTCGCACCTCGAGAGGCAGAGGAGGCGCTGGCAGTCGCGCGACGTCTGTTCGAGGCGGTCCTCGGCTTGCTTCCAGTGGCGAGGCGGGAGTGAGGATGCGCGACGCGGCCTACGACGACTTCTTCGAGTGCGCGACAGGCTACGCACCGTACGACTACCAGCGTGAGCTCGCCACCGGCCTGCCGAGCGTCCTTGCAGTGCCGACCGGCAGCGGCAAGACGCACGCGCTGGTCGTCTCCTGGCTCTACGAGCGGCGCGTGCTCGACCGCAGTCCCCGGCGGCTCGTGTACGCGCTGCCGATGCGCACGCTGGTCGAGCAGACGGCCGAGGTCGCCCGCGCGGTCCGCGACCGGCTGGGCCTGACTGCGGCGGATTTACCCGTTCACATCCTGATGGGCGGCGAGGCGCCCACCGACTGGCGCCACCGGCCCGAGCACGACCAGATCCTCGTCGGAACGATCGACATGCTGCTGTCTCGCGCGCTTGCCCGTGGGTATGGCGAGAGCCGCTTCCAGTGGCCGGTCTCCTTCGGCCTCCTGAACGCGGATTGCCGCTGGGTCTTGGACGAGGTGCAGTTGATGGGGCCGGCGCGGGCGACCTCCGCGCAACTTGACGGACTGCGGGCGAAGCTAGGAGTTGCGCGGCCCTGCGAAACGATCTGGGCCTCTGCGACCGTTGACCGAGCCGCGCTCGAGACGGTGGATCGACCGGCGCTCGGGCATGTGCTCGGGCTGTCGGAGGCCGATCGCAGCGGGCCGCTCAGCCTGCGACTCGAAGCGACGAAACGCGTGGTGCGAGCGGACGTCTCCGCCGGAGGTCCGGCCGAACGTGCATCCGCAGTCGCGGACGCGGTGCTCGAGGCACATCGCCCTTCGTCGCGCTCGATCGTCGTGCTCAACACGGTCGAGCGCGCTCAGACGGTCGCCGGAGTCTTGTGGCGGCGTGCGCAGAAGGGCGACGGACCGAGGGTAGTGCTGCTCCACTCGCGCTTTCGACCCGGAGACCGCTTGGCGCGAATGGCCGAGGCGCTGGCGCCTGTCGATGCAGGGCCCGGCGTCGTCGTCGTCGCGACGCAGGTGATCGAGGCTGGCGTGGACGTCTCGTCGAGGCTGCTCGCGACGGAGACGGCACCGTTCTCGTCGATCGTGCAGCGTCTAGGGCGCTGCAACCGCGAGGGTGAGTACGACGAAGCGACGGCGCTCTGGCTCGACACCGGCTCGGGCCGCGGCGCGGATGCGAAGCTCGCTCTCCCCTATCCGGCCGAAGACCTCGAAGCAGCGCACGAGGCTCTGGAGCGGCTCGTCGGTGCCTCCGCATCGCCCGCCAGGCTCGCCGCACTGACGGTTCCCGAGACCCGCGAGCCAGCCGTCACGCTCCGTCGACGCGACGTCCTCGACCTGTTCGACACGGGCCCCGATCTCTCGGGCCTCGACGTGGACATCTCGCCCTTCATCCGCGAGGCCGATGAGCGGACGGTTTCCGTCTTCTTCCGTGACGTGGCGACCGACGCGGCCCGCGGCGTCGCGGTGGCCGATCAGCCGGGACCAGGACGCGAGGAGCTCGTGGAAGCGCCGGTCGGCGACGTGCGCGGTCGGCGTGCCTGGACGTGGGACCACGTCGACGGCCGCTGGGTCACGCCTCCTGCCCCTCTTCGCCCCGGGGAGACTGCTCTGCTGGACTCCGCCGAGGGCGGCTACGACGAGCGGCTCGGCTGGAGCCGCACAGTCCCGCCTCCGGTCGCGATCGTCGTGCCGGTGGTCGTACGCCCGGAGGAGGCGATCGGGGACGACCCGGGCACGGTCGAGCGGCAGTGGATGTCGCTCGAAGATCATCTCGGGAAGGCGCACACGCATGCCACTGCGCTTGCTGATGCCTGCTCTCCGCTCGATCTTCCCGACGGCGCGCTTGGCGTCGTAGCCGCCGCGGCCGCACTCCACGACATCGGAAAATCCCACGCGGTCTTCCAGGAGACGCTCGCCAGGCTCGGCCCGCCACACGACGGACTCTGGGCGAAGAGTGCGAAGCATGGGGGCCGGCATCGTCGGCGCCACTTCCGCCACGAGCTCGCGAGCGCCCTCGCGCTGCGAGCAGTCGACGGCGGACTGCCTCTCGAGCCGAGCCTCGCGCCGCTCGTGATCTACCTCGTCGCCGCCCATCACGGCCGTGTACGCCTCTCGATTCGTCCTGCGCCGGAGGAGGAGCGGCCGCCCAATTGCCCGGAGGACGGCCGCTTCGCGCTCGGAGTCGCCGACTTCGACGTGCTCCCGGCGCTCGAGACCCCGCTCGGATCGCTTCCGAGCGTGACGCTCGACCTCGCGTGCATGGAGCTCGGCGAAGGGTCGTGGACGGAGCAGGCGTGCCGGTTGCGCGACGACGAAAGCGTCGGGCCTTTCCGGCTCGGCTACCTCGAGGCACTCGTCCGCATCGCCGACTGGAGGGCGAGTGCCTGAGCTGCGTCTCGACGGCTGCCGTACCCGGCCGCTCCTCGGCTACCTGAAGGCGCTCGGCGTGCTCCGGATCGTCACTCGGCAGGTAGACGACGATGCGCATGGCCGCTGGTCGGGCGGCACCTTCGAGCTCTCTTCGCCGCTCGACCGCGGGGCCCTACGCGACTTCCTGCTCGAGGAGTACGCTCCGGCGCCCATCGTCTCGCCTTGGAACGGCGGCAGCGGCTTCTTCCCGAAGGACCGGGCCGAGCCGATCGAGGCGATCGAGCGGTCGCCTGACCCGCGCTTCGGGGCGATGCGGCAGGCGATCGCGGACGCGCGGTCTGTCCTCGCCTCGCTGCACCTCGCCGAGAAGCCCGACGCAGCGACCAAGCTGCACGTCTTGCGGGCCTGCCGCGCGCTCTTTTCGGACGCGGCGGCCGAATGGCTCGACGCCGCCTTTGTCCTGAAACCGGATGGCGTTTCCTACCCGCCGTTGCTCGGCTCCGGTGGCAACGACGGCCGATTCGACTTCTCGAACAACTATGCGGCGGCCGTCGCTGGAGCACTCGCCCTCGACGGCTCGGGCAAGTCGAAGGACGCGGCGGCGGCATGGCTCGCGGCCGCGCTCGATCGACGACCTGCACGGCTCGAGAAGCTCAGCATCGCTCATTTTCAGCGCGACGCGTCACCGGTCAACTCGCCGCTCGGCGAGTCGGATGCGCTCGGAAACCCGTGGGATCTGACGCTTGCGCTCGAGGGCTGCCTGGTCCTATCGGCCGGAGCAGCCCGTCGCTACGGCAGCTCGCTCCAAGGCGCTGCCGTCGCGTCGTTCACCGTCCGACCCACAGCCGCGGGCTACGGCTCGGCGGTGGGAGGCGAGAAGGGGCGGGCGGAGCTCTGGCTCCCCGTGTGGACGGCGTGGGCGAGCCTCCGTGAGGTCGAGGCATTGGCGCGCGAGGGGAGAGCCCAGGTGGGTCGCCGAGCAGCGCGGACCGGCCTCGACTTCGCCCGGGCAATTCGTGAGCTCGGCGTAGCGCGCGGAATCGACTTATTCGAACGGTTCGCCGTGCTCGAGAGGGCCGGTCAGGCCAGCCTGGCTGTCCCGGCTGGCCGCGTGGACGTCCGCGAACGGTCGAGCGTGACGGCGCTGCGCCCGCTCGACGGCTGGCTCGACCGGCTCCTCCGCTACGGTCGCGGCCGCATCCCGGCAGCGCACGTCCTCGCGATCGGACGCCTGGAGGCCGCCGCCTTCGAGTTCGTCGACACAGCAAGCGCGTCCTCCGCTCAAAAGCTCCTGGAGCGGCTCGGAGAGGTCGAGACCGTGCTCGCGCGGTCGGGGCGAGCTGCCGCCGAGGCAGGGCTCTCGCCGCTGCAGGGTGTGCCGGCTCGCCTTTGGCTCGACGCCGCCGACGATGGGACTGCCGAGTTCGCGGTTGCGGCGGCGCTCGCCTCTCTCCACGATCGAGCCGGCGATCGGCCTGGTATCCGCGACTATCTGCACGGAACCGAGTCTGACCAGAGAGGACGTCGCAGCTACCGCGGTGCCGGCACACGCGTTCCGCGTCTCGCGAGCCCGATCGCGCGCCTCGCGGCGCTCCACGTGCGCCGCCATCTGGATGCCGGTCGCACGTCCGACGCCGGCACGGGCAGGGGGCTGCCGTTCGAGGAGGGGCTTTCGTGTCCGCTCGAGGCGGCTCGGTCGTTCGCCGCCGGACAGCTCGACGACGATCGGGTCCTGCGGATCGCGCTCGGCCTCTCGCTCTTCGACTACACCGGTATCCGCTTCGTGCCGCGCGCTCGCGCTCGGGGCGCGCCCCCGCAGCCCGCGTACGAGCTGCTGGCGCTCGCGTGGGCGGGCACGTTGGAGTGGCCGCTCGCGCCACGCTCGGGGTGGGCGGCACGGCTGGCCTCGGGGGCGATGCCGGCCGTGCTCGAGGACGCGGTGCTCAGGCTCCGCATGGCCGAGCACGTTCCGCTGCCGAGCGCCGGCGACCTCGGGGCGGCGGCGCCGAGCGGACAGAGGCTTGCAGCCTCGCTGCTCCTCCGCCTTGGCGACGCCGACCGCCGCCGGCTGGCGGACGCGCTCACACGAACTATCGCAACCGACAGAGAAGGAGTGACCACATGATCGACACCCTCGCGCAGGAGCCCCGCTTCGTCGTCGATGCACGCCTCGAGCCTCTCGTCGGCTCGGTCTTTCAGCCGACCGGCTTCCCAGACCTCGGCGCCGCGACCTTCGAACGTCCCGGTGGCGCCACCGCAGTGCTCGTCGAGTCGGTTCAGTCGCTGACAAACCACTTCGAAGCGCTCGGCTGGGACGGGCCGGCCCAGCGGCCGGTCCCGGCGCTGGCTGCGCTTCCTTACGTCGACGTCCGTTCCGGCGAAGACGGCGCCTTTCTCACATCGTCCAGACTCGAGCCGCACCGACTCGCGTCCGCCTACATTCGCGACGCCGCCGTCGAAGGGACTTCGGGTGAAGCGTGGATCGGGCAGCGGCTCGGACTGCGGGACGGGCGACCGCTCGACTGGCCGCACATCTACCGGGCGATCTTCGAGCTCGATCCGCTCTGCCTCGTCCACGGCGTCTTCTTCTCGCACAAGAAATGGCACGGCAACCCGAAAGTGAGGCGCAGTCTGACCGCCGTGATCGAGGCGCACGGTGCACGGCCGGTCGTCTCGGGTGGACTCAAGAGAGACGACGTGTCCTTCCGGCAGGGAGGAGAGGGCCGCGGCGCCGAGGAGGGCTACGGC
>JACDAS010000078.1 GCA_013695295.1 Actinomycetota bacterium
GCACGCTCATCGTCGGGAAGAGCTCGACGTTCTGGAAGGTGCGCGCGATCCCGCGGGCGGCGACGCGATGCGGCGGCGTGCGCATGAGGCTCGCGCCGTCGAACGAGAGCTCGCCCGCGTCCGGCCGCTCGAGGCGCGTGATCAGGTTGAACACCGTCGTCTTGCCGGCCCCGTTCGGGCCGATCAAACCGACGATCCGCCCGGCCTCGACGTCGAAGCTGACGTCGTCCACGGCGACGATGCCACCGAACCGCCGCGTCACGTTGAGGACAGAGAGCAGCGCCATCGGGGCGCAAGCCTAGAGCCGCAGCGCCGAAACGAGAGGCGTGACGATGTCGGCTTGACATGGAGACCCGGCGTCCTGCGAGGATGCTGATCGTCGAGCACCGAGGGGAAGGGATCAGTGGCCGCGACGGTCGAGGAGCTGTTCGAGGAGGTCGCAACGCGTCTCGTCGCGGAGGGTGCCGAGCGCGGTCGCATGCTTCGCTCCGAAGGCCTCAAAGCAGGCGGCAGGTTCTTCGCCTTCGCGAAGGGCCACGAGCTCGTCGTCAAACTGCCCGCAACGCGTGTACGCGAGCTCGTCGACTGCGGTGCCGGCGAGCCGTTCCGCTCGGGCGGGCGGGTGATGAAGGAGTGGGTGACGCTTCGCCCGAGTAGCAGCGGGGCCTTGACGCACTATGTCGCCGAAGCGCGCGAGTTCGTTCTCTGAGCGCGCGAAACACCTGGGGGCTTCTTCCCTTCGCACTGGCTCTCGCGGCGGGCACGGCGGAGATGCCTGCGGCGGCGATGACAATCACCCGGCCCGCTGCGCACCCGGCTGTCACGAATTGGCAGCCGACCTGGTCTCCAGACGGCAAGTGGATCGCCTACTCGAGCGACCGGGACGGAAGCCCGGACATCTGGAAGACCGACGGCATGCACGTCCGCAGGATCGTGAGGGGCGGCGCCGACCCTGACTGGTCACCCGGGGGAAGTCGGATCGCGTTCGCTCGCGCGGAGCTGCGAGGAGGGCTCCTCCTGAAGAACGGCCTCGCGACCGTCGACTTGTCGGGCGGCGCGGTGGTTGCCGTGCCGACCCCGCCGGGCAGCCTCTACCCGATGCAGCCGAGCTGGTCGCCGGACGGGCGCTTGCTCGCCTATGCGGCCACGGGTGGCTGCGGGAGCGACTTCGGGATCGAGCTAGTCAGGACCGACGGGCGGGACGCACGAGCACTCGCCTCGTCGGGGAGCGAGTTCAGCGCGTACCTGGCCCCGGACTGGTCGCCCGACGGGGCTCGCATCGCCTACTACGAGACGGGCGAGGACAACGCGATCCACATCGTCACCGTCCGCACCGGCGACGTGCAGCGCGTGACCCGGTCGATTCGTGCCGAGCACCCTTCCTGGTCGCCCGACGGGAGCCAGCTCGTCTTCTCCACGAACCTCTCGCCGCCAGGCCGACTCGGTTCTCCCTTCGGGCCGATGTACGTCTCGAACCTGAAGACCCACCGCCTGCGGCGCCTGACGAGGATGCTCGGAACCGACCCGGCGTGGTCGCCCGGTGGTAGGCGGATCGCGTTCGCCGCGCGCCGGCCGGACGGGACCAGCGAGATCTACCTCGTGAATCCCGACGGCTCCCACCTCGTCCAGCTGACGAAGACGCCGCGTAGCGCAAGAGGTCGGGCCACGACGGTCGTGGCTCAGCCTCTCTGCGATTAGAACTCCGAGAGCTTCGTCGCGGACTCTGGCGAGGACCACATGCAAACGTAACCGCGGCTTGCGGTCGACCAGCCCTTGCCCGCGAAGCCAGGTCCCGGTGCCAGGCACCGAGGGAACCGTTCTGCGGTCAGGAGCGCCGGATTGCGCGTCGGACGTGGCCGCCCAGGACGCGGCTCGGTGCCAGGCACCGGGACCTGGCCTTTCGGGCGACGTCCAGTGGCCGTGACGGCTCCCCGCGAAGGTGTGCGACGTTGATGGCGGAGGGAGCGATAGGCGGTCGTTGCCCGCGAAACCCGGGGAAACCGGTGCTACCGTTGCCGGCCACCCGGCATGACTACGAGTCGAGCAGTCTCGTGAAGTGGCTTCTCCCAATTGCACTGGCTCTCACAGTGGCCGGGGGCAGGGCCGAGACGCTTGCCGCCGGCCTGACGATCGCCCAATCCCCGGCGCCCGAAGTCGTCACGAACTGGCACCCGACCTGGTCGCCGGACGGCGAGTGGATTGCCTACTCGAGCAACCGCGATGGCGGACCGGACATTTGGAAGACCGATGGGGTTCACGTGCGACGGATCGTGCGCGGGCACCGAACCAGACTGGTCCCCGGACGGCAAACGGATCGCATTCTCCGGCCTGAAGGGAGGCATCTACCTGGTCCCTGCCGCAGGCGGCACGCCGCGCCGCATCACCGCCGCTGCCGGTCGAGAACCGAGCTGGTCGCCCGACGGCCGGACGATCGCCTATACCGACCCCGAAGGCGCTTGGGGCTCGGGCATCTCCATGATCCGCGCCGATGGGAAACGCCGGCGCGTGCTCCTGTCCGCGTCGACCGAGTGGGAGGAGTACTTCTCGCCAGCCTGGTCGCCGGACGGCGCTCAGCTTGCAACCGTCTTCTCCGATTTTGGCCAGTACGACATCGTCTTCGCGACGATCAGAGGCGGTGCAACCCGCAGCTCGAGCAGTTCGGGCTCCCGGCCCGGCCGGCCTTCCTGGTCGCCCGATGGCCGGTTCATCGTCTATTCGAACGACGAGAGCTCGTCCGGCAGCTATGACGGCGGCGGTTACGGGACGATGTTCGTCACCGACGTGCGCAGCGGACGGACTCGCTCCTTGACGCGGGTGCAGGGCAATGGACCGGCTTGGTCCCCCGGTGGCAAGCGGATCGCCTTCGCGGGGCAGAAACGCGAAGGTGGAAGCGAGATCTACCTCGCGAGCCCTGACGGGTCCCACCTTGTGCAGCTGACGAAGACGCCGCCGCGCTAAGGGGGCCTAACCGACCTCGGCCGGCTCGGTCACGGGCCTGCGGCAGGCGAAGCGCTCGCAGACGTAGACCGCCGGCTTGCCGTCCACGAGGCCCTTGCCCGCGAGCAGCGGGATCCCCTCGGCCGGACCGAAAGCGACGACCGTGGTCGGCTCCCACGGCTCGAGGGCCGCCCGCGCGACCGCGCTCGACGGAGGGCCCACGATCGCCAGCTCGCGCGCCGGGGAGAAGTGCAGGTCGAGCGCGCAGAGCGCGTGGCCGAACGCCGAGGGCGCCTTCGCGAGCCCTCGGTGGACGAGGCGGAACACGCCTACCGCCCGCCGCTCGAGCTCCTCGTCGCCGTAGATCCTCCCCAGCCGCAGCAGCACCGAGGCGAGCATCGAGTTCCCCGACGGCATCGGATGATCGTCGAAATCCTTCTTGCGGGCGACGAGCTCCTCCGCATCGGAGGCGGTCAGGAAGAAGCCTCCCCGCTGCTCGTCGCCGAACAGCTCGACGGCCAGGAGGGTCAGCCGGTGGGCCTCCTCGAGCCAGCGCACCTCGCCCGTGGCGACGTGCAGCTCGAGCAGCCCGTCGGCGACGTTCGCGTAGTCCTCGAGGTACCCGCCCGTCTTCGCGCGCCCGGCGCGGTAAGAGCGCAGCAGCCGTCCCTCGCCGTCCGAGAGCGACCCGAGCAGGAACTCCGCCAGCCGCCTCGCCGCCGCCACGTAGTCCTCGCGCTCCAACCGCCGCCCCGCCTCCGCGAGCGCCGCGAGCATCAGCCCGTTCCAGGCGGCGATTGCCTTGTCGTCGCGCGCCGGCTTCGGCCGGCCCTCGCGCGCCCCCCACAGCGCCGCGCGCAGCTCCTCCGGCAGCTCGCCCCGCAGGACGAAGCGCCCGTGCTCGAACG
>JACDAS010000143.1 GCA_013695295.1 Actinomycetota bacterium
GGCGTCTTCGTCCGCCCCTTGAGCGCCCGGATTCGCTCCCAGGGGCTCTCCACCCCTCGGCGAACCGCGCTGTCGAAGACCCCGCCGCCCGAGACCTCGAGGTACTTGAAGCCGGCGCCGTCCAGAACCTCTGCGAGGGCGAGTAGATCGGCGGTCGAAACCCGGCCGGCCAACGGCTCCTGGCCGAGGACGCGGATCGTGGTGTCGACGAGGGCCGGCATCGCTTGGACCCTAACGCTGCCGGCCGCCCCCGGCGGATCCGCCCCGGCGAGTTCTCAGGCGCGCGAGATGTAGCGGCGCTCCCGCGGGTCGACCTTGACTCGGTCGCCCGGATTCACGAACAGTGGCACCTGCACGACGGCGCCCGTCTCGAGTGTCGCCGGCTTCGTCACGTTCGAGACCGTGTCGCCCTTGACGCCGGGCTCGGTCTTGCTGACCGTCAGCTCGATCGACGCGGGCAGCTGGATCCCCGCCGGCCTCCCGTCGACGGCCAGCATCGGGACGGAGCTCGAGGGCTGCAGGAAGTCGAGCGCCTCGGCGACGGACTCCCGCGGGAGGCTGAACTGCTCGAACGTCACCTCGTCCATGAACACGACCTCGTCGCCCGCGTCGTACAAGTACTGGACGTTCTTCGTCTCCGTGTGCACCCGCGGGAACTTCTCGCCCGCGCGGAAGGTTTTGTCGACGACGGCGCCCGAGCCCAGGCTCTCGAGCTTCGTCCGTACGAAGGCGCCGCCCTTGCCCGGCTTGACGTGCTGGAACTCCCGGATGCGCCAGACCCCGCCTTCGAGCTCGATGTGCATCCCGTTCCGGAACTGGTTCGTGCCGACGACGTCCGCCATGGGCGGCGAGTCTAGATGGTTAGCGGATCGGCCAGCGATTCGCGGCTGGTGGGTCAGGCGACGGTGACGGGCTCCTTGGTGAACGGGGTCAGGATCTCCGCGCCGTGCTCGCCGACGACGACCAGGTCCTCGATCCGGACCCCACCCAGCTCCTCGAGGTAGATCCCCGGCTCCACGGTGACGACGTTCCCGCTGGCGAGGACGTCCTCTGACTCCGGCGAGAGGCGCGGCGCCTCGTGGACGGCCAGGCCGACTCCGTGCCCGAGACCGTGGCCGAACGCCTCGCCGAAGCCGGCGGCCTCGATCACGGCACGGGCTGCCGCGTCCGCCGCGGCTCCGGAGACGCCGGGGCGGACAGCGTCGAGACCCACCTGCTGGCCCGCAAGGCACGCCGCGTAGGCCTCGGCAAGCCGCGGGGGTAGCGAGCCCGTCACGAACGTGCGCGTGCAGTCCGAGCAGTAGCCGGCGTGCATGCAGCCGGCGTCGACGACGACGGTCGTGCCGGCCTCGATCACGCGCGAGCCGGTCTCGGCATGCGGGGTCGCGCCGCCCGCACCGCCGGCGACGATCGAGGGAAAGGCGGCACCTTCCGCGCCCAGCTCGTGGAAGAGCGACTGCAGCCGCCAGGCGAGCTCGCGCTCGGTCCGGCCGACGAAGCGCTCCGACGTGAGCGCGACGAAGGCGTCGTTCGTGATCGCCGACGCCGCGCGAATCGCCTCGAGCTCGGCGTCGTCCTTCACCGCGCGCAGGGCCTCGACTGCCCCCCGGTGCGGCACGAGCTCGAGCCCGCCAGCCGCGAGCGTCTCGTAGCCCGTATAGGTCAGGAAGGCGGCTTCGACGCCGATTCGCCCCGAGAGCCGCTCCGCCAGGTCGGCCAGCAGGGCTCTCCGCGTCTCCACGAGCTCGACGCCTGCCAGCATGCGGCCCTTGGTCACGTAGCGGAAGTCGGTGTAGAGGCGGAGCCGCTCCGGCTCGACGAGCAGAGCGGCGTTCGAGCTCTCGAAGCCGGTGAGGTAGCGCACGTTGAGCGGGTTCGAGACGAGCAGCGGCTCCTCCAGCCCCGCCCGGAGCGCCTCGATCCGCGCGTTCACGCCGCGGCTCCGACGAGGTACTCGAGCGCGAGCCGGTACCCCTCCTGTCCCTTGCCGACGATCCGCTCGGCGGCGAGGTCGGAGATCACCGAGAGCCGCCGCCACTCCTCGCGCCGGTCGACGTCGGAGAGGTGGACCTCCACGATCGGCGCTGTGACGAGCTCGAGCGCGTCGCGGATCGCGTAGTTGTAGTGCGCCCAGGCGCCCGCGTTCACGATCACCCCGTCGGCGCTCTCGGCGGCGTCGTGGCACCACTCGACGTACTCGACCTCGCTGTTCGTCTGCCGGCAGCGAGCCTCGCAGCCGAGCTCCTTCGCCCACGCGTAGATCTGCGTCTCGAGCCGGTCGAGGCTGAGCCCGCGGTAGTGCTCGGGGTTCCGGCGGCCGAGGACGTTCAGATTGACCCCGTTCAAGACGTCGATCCGCATTGCTCGGCGACTCTAGATGCTTTCGGCTCGCAGCTTCTGGTGCTGCCTGGTCGTCGGCTCGCGTGTCCCGACGCCCTTGAATCGAAGCAGCGACGCCGCCGGCCTTAGGTTCGGAGACGTGTCAGACACACCTCTGAGGTG
>JACDAS010000162.1 GCA_013695295.1 Actinomycetota bacterium
CTCCTGTACGGGCGCTGCCGGTCTCGGAACCTGACGGCCAGGCGGTCGCCGATCCACACCGCGATCTCGTCGCCGACGTGCTGAACCCGGAGGCGGTACCAGGCGCCGATCGGGAAGCGGCGAGCCGACGACGACGCGAGGAATCGCTGCTTCCCGCGGTAGGCGGGATCCTCCTTGCCGAGCTCCCAGCCGTTCGGCTTCAGGATGAAGTAGTAGAAGTGGTCGTTGTCCCGGTACGCCCAGATCACCCAGGCGACCTCCCACGGGTTCGGCCGGGGTCGCCGGAGCTGGGCGAGCGTCTCGAACCCCACCGTCAGGTCGACGTTGGCGAACGATCGCACGCTCCGGACGAGCGAGGAGAACGTCTCCGAGGCGTCGGCCGCCGCTCGCGGCGCGAGCCAGAGGCGCCGCCCCTGTGACGTGTCCTCGACCCGCGTAGATCCGAAGCCGTTGTGGACGGAGGACCAGGGGCCGTACCCCGTCCTCTCGGACCACGACCTACCTGTCGGCGCCGCGTCGTACGCGAGCCGGACGTCGGCACACCCGGTGACTCCGCGCGCGTCGGCAGGCGCACCGGCCGCGCCGTCCGCTACCTGCATCGCGAGCGAGACGACCGCGGCCGTGAAGGCGGCCCGGCGGAGCCGGCGGAGCACGGCAGGTCGCACGGCGGCGGAACTATTGCGCATCCACCTCCGGCGGCTCTCGCGACGCATCGCCAGCCATTACAGCGACGCCGGGCTGACGAAGGTGTAGCCGAGCGCGCGAATGCCGGAGATCGTCCTCTGGAGGAGTCGGAGGTCCAGGAAGGGGTGGAAGAAGAACGAGGCGAACCCGTCGCGCACGACGAGGTTCGCGCGCGCGGCGCGGATCACGTCGTTCGGGTCGCGCGAAGGGTTCCCGCGCCAGCGCTCCGGCGTGACGGCGCCGAGATTCTCGGGCAGCACCTTGTTGCCGTAGACGTCGCGCACGACGAACGGGAAGAACTGGGGCGTCAGGTGGCGCTCCTCGACGTCCTTTCCGGACAGCAGGCCGCTGAAGTAGAAGCTGCGCTCCCAGCGGACCGGGAAGCGGCGGGCGGCGGCCTTGTAGGCGGCAGCAGACGCCGCGTAGTGCGGGAACTCGACGATCCGGGGCGCCCGGAGTCCGGCCGCTTCGAACTCACCGATCGCGAGGGCGAGCCGGCGGTCGGGCCATGAGGAGGTGTCGTCTGGCAGCGCGCCCTCGTAGCGCAATCCGCCCGCCTTCGTCTCGACGACTCGGAAGAACTCGAAGTCGTCGCCGGTCGCGCCGTTGTAAGGGTTGTGCCCTCCGTCCCACTGGTGCGTGTAGCCGTGGTCGACGAGGACGCCTCCCATCCGCTGGAGGTACTTGATCGCCGCCACGACCTCGGGTGCGTCGCGGAGGCGGACGTCCTGCGGCTCGCCGCCGTTCTCCCCGCCCGTCGGGTCGCGATAGCGCGGAACGACCCCGAACCCGAACGGGATGCGCTCTGCATGGAGGTATGCCGCGGCGTCGCGAAGATCCTGAGGGTCGCTGAGCGGGTCGATGTCCTCGAGCCGTACGAGTGCACGATGCCGCTCGGACGTCCTCGGGGCGAGGGCGTCGAACAGCAGGTCGGCGAAGGCGAGGACGCGATCGGTCTCGCTCGCGTACGGGAACGGGAGCTCGCCGACGTAGGTCAGGTTGCGCGACCGGATCGCCCAGGGAAACGACGAGCCGTCGCGGCGAACCGCCCTCGCGAGCACCGTCGCCCGCGACCGCAGGACGAAGGCCGGCTTCATGATGCCGCCCTCGTTCGCGGCCGAGCGCGTGAGGACACGGCCCTTGTACCTCACCTCCTCGACCGGCGACCGATCGAGGCGGTCCGGGATCCACCCGTAACGCCCGCCGAAGTCGGGAGCCTGCCGCTGGAGCTGCCAGATGTTCGCGCCGGCCCAGAGGACGGGCCGTTGACCTGCGAGCACGTCGCGCAGGAAGCGCGCCGGCAGCCGCTCGTCGTACGTCGAGCCGAGGTAGACGACTGCGGTGCTGCGGACGAGATCGCCGGCGCGGTATTCCTGCACCGGCTTCGCCGACCACCTACCGAAGTGGCTGACGAGGTTCGCGGCCATGATCGCGTTGAGCTCGCCGATCCACCCCCAGGGCCCGCCGCGGTCGTAGAGGACGAGCGCCTTTCGCCTCTGCGACCACTCCTTCGGAAGGGTCGCGGAGGCGGGGAAGCTCTTCGACGGCGCCGCGGTCGGGGGCAGCCGTAGCGGTGGGAGCGCGTCGCGTCCACGGCGGCCGAGGAGCGAAGGGACGAGCACCGCGAGCACGATCGCGAGAACGACCAGCGC
>JACDAS010000189.1 GCA_013695295.1 Actinomycetota bacterium
CCGCTGGTCAGCCGCCGCGTGATCCAGGCTGCGCCGATCCACGCCTCGCACATCCCGGAGCGGATGGGCCTCTTCATCATCATCGTGCTCGGCGAATCGGTCCTCGCCGTGGTCGTCGGCGTCTCGGACGTGAGTCTCGGCCTGCGCTCCGGGCTGGTTGCAGGTGCTGCGTTCACGGTCGCCGCGTGCGTCTGGTGGCTCTACTTCGAGCTCGCGGGCCACGGGGGGCACGGGCCCGCGCCCGAGCCGGTGTAGTGGAGAATCGGGGCCGATGGGACTCCTCGGTCGAAACAGAGACACGAACTCGGTCGAGCGGGTGCTGGTCGCGACCGATCGATCGGAGACGGCCGATCGTGCCGTCGGGTGGGCGGCCGAGCTGGCCGGTCGCTACGGCGCCGAGCTGGTCGTGGTGCAGGTCCGGGGCCCGAGCGGCGATGCCGCACCCGGAGCGGAGGAGGACCTGAGCACCCTCGCACGGGAGCTCGCCGGCGAGCGCGGGCGGGCGCTCCTCGTCGCCGGCGACGATCCGTCGCAGGCGATCGTGGACGCGGCCGAGGCGGAGGATGTCGACGTGGTCGTGGTCGGCAACGTGGGGATGAGCGGCCGGCGGGAGTTCCTGCTCGGCAACGTCCCGAACCGCGTCTCGCACCTCTCGCGGCGGACGGTCGTGATCGTCAATACGGCGGGCGAGCCGAAGCGGAAGCGGTTCTGGCAGTGAGCGCGCGCGACGCGATGCCCAGCGTCGAGGGCCGGCTTCTCGGGCGCGCCGCCACGATCGGACGCGTCCTCACCCGCTACGGCTTCGGCGAGCTCTCGGCCGGCGGCGAGCCGCTGCGAGAGCGCGCGATCAAGCTGCGCGGCGCGCTCGAGGAGCTCGGGCCGACGTTCGCGAAGCTCGGCCAGATCCTCTCGACCCGCCCGGACCTGCTCCCGCCCGAGTTCATCGACGAGCTCTCCCGGCTCCAGGATCGGGTGCCGCCGCTGACGGAGGCGCAGGTCGTGACCGTGATGGAGCAGGAGCTGGGCGTGCCGTGGGAGGACGTCTTCGAGAGCATCGAGCCCTCCCCCCTTGCGGCGGGGACGATCGGGCAGGTGCATCGGGCGACCCTCGCCGGCGGCGAGCGGGTCGTCGTCAAGGTGCAGCGGCCGACGGCGCGGGACGAGATCCTCCGCGATCTCGGGCTGCTCGAGGCGTTCGTCGAGAAGACGAAGAACCGCCCGGCCTTCCGCCAGGTCATCGACCTTCCCGCCGTGCTCGAGCACCTCTCCACGTCGCTCCGCGGCGAGCTCGACTTCCGGCAGGAGGCCGCGCAGACCGAGCGGATGCGCGAAGTGCTCGCGCCCTACGCGCGCCTCGAGGTGCCGCGCGTGTACCAGGAGCTCTCGACCGATCGGGTGCTCGTCCTCCAAGAGGTGCAGGGGGTGTCGATTCGCGACGCGCCGGCGAGTGGCGCCCGCAAGGAGGCGGCCGCGCAGCTGCTCGAGTCCTTCTACCGGCAGATCCTGACCGAGGGGTTCTTCCACGCCGATCCGCACCCCGGGAACCTGATGTGGTGGAACGACACGATCTACTTCCTCGACTGCGGGATGGTGGGCGAGCTCGGGCCGCAGATGCGGGAGCTCACGCTCCTCCTGCTGATGGCGTTCTGGCAGGAGGACACGCCGTTCCTCGCGGAGATCGTCCTGCTCCTCGCCGGTGAGGACGCGCCCGAGAGCATCGACCTGGAGGCGTTCGAGGCCGAGCTCGGCGAGCTGCTCGGCCGGTTCCGGCACAGCTCGCTGAAGGAGATCCAGCTCGGCCCCATGCTGCAGGGGCTGTCCGAGATTGCGACCCGACACGACGTGCGCCTCCCGGCCTCGCTAGCGCTGACCGGCAAGGCGCTTGCGCAGATGCAGCTTGCGGCCGCCGATCTCGACCCTGCGCTCGATCCCTTCGACGTCGTCGGGCGGTTCCTGTTCCGAAGCTTCGCCGGCCGGCTCCGCCGCGGCTCGGACCCGAAGCGGCTCTACTACGAGGCCGAGAAGCTGAAGACGCGGATCGTTCGGCTGACGGAGGCCTTCGAGCGGGTGATGGGCTCGCGCCCGGGCCCGCGGCTGCGGCTGGAGTTCACGGGCACGGAGCCGCTCGAGCGGACGATCCGCGCCGCGGGGAGGCGGATCGCGTTGGGCATGCTCGCGGGCTGCGCGGTGATCGGGACGGCGATCACAGCAGCGGGCGAGGTCGGCAAGTGGGTGCCGATCGGGCTCGGGGCGCTTGCCGCAGCGCTCGCCGTGGTGCTGCTCGTCGACGTCGCCCGCAATCGCTAGCCCGTTCGCTCACGCGGCGCCGCAGGCACTGCAGCGGAGGCTGCCCACCCGGCGAGGGCCGCCGCAGCGGGCGCAGCTCGAGATCACCTCCCGGCCGCAGCCCTCGCAGTGCGAGCCGGTTCCCAGGGGGAAGCCACAGAACGGGCACTGCCGCCTCCTGACCCGCCTGAGTGGGAGCCGCCTGGCGAGGTAGCGCTGGAGGCTCGCGAAGGCCCAGACGGTGAGCGCCGCTCCGAGCAGGGCGAGGACGAGCAGGCCGAGATCGAACGGCTCCAGGTAGTCGGTCAGGTAGTCGACCGCGAGTACGAACGCGAGGATCGTCGCGGAGGCGACGAAGGCGGCGCCGAGCGGAAGGTAGCGAGAGCCTCGGTTCCGGAGCCTCGCGAGCACCGCCAGCGCGGCGATGAACGAGGCGAGGACGAGCGCCGACCGGAGCAGGAACGTGACCAGCTCCTGCCTGTTGCGGATGCGTTCCTCGTCCGACTGGATCCGGCTGCGGGCTGCGTTTGCGGCGGGGCCGGCAGCTGCGACCTCCCGGCGCGCAGCGGCCGCACGCGAGGTTGCGCGAGCGTACTCCGCCTCGGCCTCGCGGTAGCGGCGCTCGAGGTCGTCGGCGGGCTTGCCCGCGTCGAGCGCGGTCCGGTAGGCCTCGCGCCGGAGCTCCAGCTCCACTCGGGCCCGACCCACCGCTCGCTCCGCGCGGCCGGACTCCGTGTAGGCGCGGTCGAGCCGCGCGACGGCGGCCCGATCCGCGGGAGTGCCCGCCTGGACGATGCCGTCGGCGACGTACGAGTCCAGCTTCTGGTACGTCCAGATGCCCCCGATCAGCAGGAACACGGCCATGACGAGGGCGAGCAGCTTCTCGCTCTTCGTCGTCTGCAGTTCCTCGATGTCGGTCGTCCTGATCATCGTCTTCCCTCCCCCTTTCGCGTCGCCCGCGGTCGGAGCTGGACGACGAGTTCGCAGTCGAGCGCATGCGCGACGCGCAGAAGCGTGTCGAGCCGTGCCGCACGCCGACCGGTCTCCAACCTCGCGATCGACGACTGGGTCGTCCCGCAGAGCTCGGCGAGCTCCCGCTGCGAGAGCGCCAGGCGCGCACGAGCGCTGCCCACCTCGCGCCCGAGTGCCTCGTACACGTCCCGGTAGTCCGCCTCGCTCGGCCCGTCCGCCGCGTGGTCCCGCAGCCGCTCGAGCGTCCGCTGCAGCCGTTTGGCCTTCATAGCATCGCTGCTATGTATAGCATGAATGCTATAGGGCTCCGAACGCTATCGCCCGCGCCGCCTCAACGCCTTCGCGAGCCTCCGCTCGACCACGAACGCGACGACGCTCATCAGCCCGCCAAGCACCCCGCGCTGGAAGAGGCGGCTGACCCTTCCCATCAGGCCTCGAGCTCGCCTGGCACGAGCTCGAGCTCCAGCGTCCGGTCGCCGCGCACCGCCGTGACCTGCAGGGGTCGACCGATCAGCTCCCCGGCCATCAGGCGGTGGAGCTCGTCGACGCCCTCGACGGGGCGGCCGTCGACCGCGACGATGAGATCCTCCGCTCGCAGGCCCGCCTGCGCAGCCGGGCTCGCCTCGACCACCTCGACGACCTCGACCCCAGCCGCCCGGCCGAGCGCGAGTCGCAGACGCGGCGGCAGCGGCCGGGGGCCGCCGGCGATGCCGATGTAGGCGCGCCTGACGCGCCCCTCCCGCATCAGCGCCCCGATGATCGCCGTCGTCAGGGAGTTGATCGGAACGGCGAGGCCGAGCCCGACACCCGCGACCGCGGTGTTGATCCCGACGACGCGGCCGCGGCCGTCCGCGAGCGCCCCGCCCGAGTTGCCCGGGTTGAGGGCGGCGTCAGTCTGGATCACGTTCTCGACGATCCGCGTGGCCGAGCCTGCCCGGGTCGGCAGCGAGCGGCCGACCGCGGAGACGACCCCGGCCGTGACCGAGCCGGCGAAACCGTTGGGGTTTCCGATTGCCACGACGAGCTGGCCAACTCGCAACCCGTCGGCGTCGCCCAGCTCGGCGGGTTCGATCTGGCTATCGGCCCGGAGCACGGCTAGATCGGAGAGCGGGTCTGTCCCGACGACCTCGGCGTCCAGCTCCCGCCCGTCGACGAAGGAGGCGCGGACGGGGCCGTGCGCGCGCCCGACGACGTGCGCCGAGGTGACGATGAAGCCGTCGGGGGTGATCGCGACCCCGCTCCCTCCAC
>JACDAS010000027.1 GCA_013695295.1 Actinomycetota bacterium
CGGCAGCTCGAGCTCGATCCGCGGGGTCAGCCTCGTCGCCGTCGAGACGTCGTTCGGCAGCACGTCCGAGCGTGCGGGGACGAGCAGCACGTCGTCGAACGTGAGTCCCTCCTTCGCGAACTTCTCGCCGAGCGAGAGGAGGCGGTCGAGCTCTGGCTGGCGGAGATCGAGGTTCACGGCGCGTCGTTCACGGTCTCGCCGGCTGCTCTCAACTGGAGGCCGATGCTAGCAATGGACTGGGACGTCACCCCTCGATCGCGACAGCCTCCAGCTCGACGACCTCGACGCCGGGGAGCAGCCTGGCCGCTTCGCGCGGGTCGAAGCGACCGGCCCCGACCTCGAGCGTCGACGCGGACCCGGCGGCGACCGCGAGGCGCAGCGCCTCCTCGGGCGGGCGGCCCTCGAGGTGAGCGGCGAGGAAGGCGGCCAGCAGCACGTCTCCCGCGCCGACGGTCGACAGTGGCTCGAGCGTGGGGCCGCTGACGCGGAACTGTCGCACCGTCCGCTTCTCGCGCAGGCGCGCGAAGCACCTCGTCTCCTCGGTGATCAGGACGTTCCGGGCGCCCTGGTCGGCGACGTCCTCGAGCGCCAGGCCGAAGTCCTGATCGTCGTGGAACTCCTGGCCGACGAGGCTCTCCGCCTCACGCTGGTTCGGCGAGACGAGGAACGGCTCTGCCTCGATCCCGAGGCGCAGGGGTAGACCCTCGGAGTCGAGCACCGCCTGCACGCCGCGCCGCGTGAGGTCGCGGATCGCCTCCGCGTAGAAGCCGTCGGCGACACCCCGCGGCAGCGTGCCGGCGAAGACGACCAGCTCGGCGTCGCGAGCCAGGTAGTGGAGCTTCTCGAGCAGTAGCTCGAGCTCCTCCGGCTGCACGTGAGGGCCCCACTCGTTGATCTCCGTGTAGGTCGCGTTCGTGGGGTCGACGACGGCCGTCGAGGTCCGCGACTCCTCGGCGATGCGGACGAAGTCGTTCAGGATCGCCTCCGCTGTCAGCTCCTCGACGATCCGTACGCCCGTCCGGCCCCCCGCGAGCCCGGTGGCGACCACCGGGACGTCGAGGAGCTTGAGCGCGCGGGCGATGTTGATCCCCTTGCCGCCCGGGAGCGTCAGCCCCTGGCTGGCCCGGTGGCGCTGGCCGCGCTGGAAGTTCGGCACCGAGAGCGTCCGGTCGATCGCCGCGTTCATGGTCACGGTGACGATCACGAGACCCACCCCCAGATCCGGTCGGCGGTGCGCCTGGCGTACCAGCCGGACCGACCGAGTGCCCCCGGTCTGGCAATCGTGCGGGTCGCAACCAGCGGGCTGCTGGCGACGAGCCGCTTGCCGACGTAGACCCGCACCTCCCCGAGCCGCTGCCCTCGCGTCACCGGCAGGCTCACGGCGGTCGGCAGGACGACGCGCTCGACGAGAGGCCGGTCCACCCGGACGATCCTGACGATCCGCCTGGGGGCGACCAGACTGAGCGCGCGTCGCCCATAGGGGGCCTTCGCCCAGCCGTAGATCCGGCTCGTCGGGACGACGGCCACGTGCCGGTAGCGGGCAAGCCCCCAGGTGAGGAGCTCTGCGAGATCGGCGTTCCGAGCGCCCCGAGAGGGGCCGCCGAGCAGCGTCGCGTAGACGGTCACGCCGGCCGTGCTCGCCGCCGCGACCTCGGACCAGCCAGCCTGCGACGTGTGCCCGGTCTTGACCCCGATCAGCCCCGGGAAAGTGGCGAGCAGGTCGTTCCAGGTGCGAAGCGTCCGGTTTCCTGCGATCTGCTCCGTCCGCTCGCGCACGACCTCGCGTACCTCGGGCAGCTTCATGGCGATCCGGGCGAGCCGCGTAACGTCGCGCGCGGAGGAGTAGTGCCCCTCCGAATCGAGTCCGTCGGGACGCGCGAAATGCGTGTCCCGCAGGCCCGCCTTCGCCGCACGCTCGTTCATCAGCGAGACGAAGCGCTCCACGCTCCCCCTCCCGACGTGACTTGCGAGCGCGTACGCGGCGTCGTTCGCACTCTGGATCAGCGCGGCCTTGACGAGGTCGCGGACGGTCAGCTGCTCGCCCGGCCGGAGGTGGATCGACGACTCCCCGACCGACGCCGCGTCGAGGCCGACCGTGACGAGCTCGTCGAGCCTGGCGCGCTCGAGCGTCACGAGCACCGTCATCAGCTTCGTGATGCTCGCGATCGGGACCCGGTCGCGCTCGTTCGCGCCGAGCAGAACCTCGCCGGTGACGCCGTTCTGAATGAGGTAGGCGCGGGCGTCGACGGCCGGCCCCGGCCCGGCGAGGGCCGGTGCAGCGACGAGCGGCAGGGCCGCGACGAGGAGGGCGAGCCGGAGCTTCAACCGCCCGACAGGGTACTCGCAGCCGACCGGGTGCGGCTCACCGCGTCCGGAGCCGCTGGCCGATCCGCAGCGTGGTGGGCGTCACCCCCGGGTTGAGTACGAGCAGCCGCTCGACAGTCGTGCCGCTACGCCTCGCGATCGCTCCCAGGGTGTCTCCGTGCCGGATGCGAACGAAGCGTCGGCGGGGGAACCGGGCTGGCGCGCGGCGGACTGCCTCGCCGGCGGCCGGCCCGGTCCTTCGCGGCTCGGAGTCGGAGTCCCGGCGGGCCGCGACGAGCAGGACGGCGATCGTCACCGCAGCCAGGAAGGCCACGGGTGCCAGCAGGCGGAGCAGGCTAGCGCCGCGCGACGGCCCCGCCTCGCCTACCAGCCCGAGACGCTCCAGACCTCGCGCTTCAGCCGCTCGGCCTCGGCGAGCGCCGCCCGGCGCCAGTCGAGGCCCGAGCCCCGGAAGGCGTAGATGAGCGAGCGCGAGACGGTGACAAGGGCGCTCGCGGGCCCGCTCGTGAAGGCTCGGGCCACATCCGCGGGCGTCGCGCCCTGCGCGCCCACGCCGGGAAGGAGCAGGATCGCCTTCGGCAGCAGCCGCCGGGCCTCGCCGACGACCCGCGGGTACATCGCCCCCACCACGGCGCCCACGCTCGAGAGCCCACGTTCCCCGACCGAGTCCTCGCCCCATTCGCGCACGAGCCGCGCGACGTGCTGCCAGAGCGGGCGGCCGTCCGAAAGGATGACGTCCTGCACATCCGCGCTGCCCACGTTCGAGGTCTTGACGAGGCAGAAGAGACCACCGCCGTTCCGCCGGCAGGCGTGCAGCAGCGGCTCGACCGACTCACGGCCGAGGTACGGGTTGACCGTGAGCGCGTCGGCGAGCGGGCCGGCGCCCTCGCGCGGCTCGAGGTACGCGGCCGCGTAGGCCCGGGCGGTGGAGCCGACGTCGCCGCGCTTGCCGTCCACGATCACGAGGAGGCCCGCGGCGCGGGCGTAGTCGCAGACCTTCTCGAAAGCGCCGATCCCGTGGGCGCCGAGGGCCTCGAAGAACGCGAGCTGGGGCTTGACCGCGACGACGTCGGCGGCTACGGCGTCGATCAGCCCGGAGCAGAAGCGACAGCACGCGTCGGCCGCCGCTTCCCGCCCGAGATGGGCGTCGCCGCGGAGCTCGACGGGCAGCAGGTCGATCTGCGGATCGAGCCCGACCACGAGCTGGCTGCGCTTGCGCTCGACCGCGGCGGCCAGCCGGTCGCCGAAGGCGATCGTCCCGGACCGGGGCTTCGCCTCCAGCTGATGCGCCGACACTTGAGCAAGGCTAGACGAACGGTCGGCGAGCCGTCCGTCCCGGAGGCAGAGACGCCGAGGGCCGCAC
>JACDAS010000232.1 GCA_013695295.1 Actinomycetota bacterium
CCTCGGGGGCCAGGAGTACGAGCTCGTGCGGAGCGAGCGCGAGGTGGTGAGACCGGGTGAGTGACAGGATGCGGCGCGTGAACCAGGCCGTCCGCGAGGTGCTCTCCGAAGCGCTCCCCGAGCTCAAGGACCCGCGGATCGGCTTCGTGACGCTGACGGGGGTCGAAACCTCCCCGGACCTGCGGCAGGCGCGCGTCTATGTCAGCGTCCTCGGGTCCGAACGGGCCCGGGTCGCCACGCTGCAGGGCCTCGCCGCAGCCCACGGGGTTCTTCAGGCGCGGGTCGGCCGCGAGCTGCGCTTGAAGCGGACGCCCCAGTTGACCTTCGAGTACGACGACGCGGTCGAGCACGGGATCCGGATGACGAAGCTGATCGAGGAGCTGGCCCCCGATGACGGCTGACCTGCAAGCGGTGGTTGAGGCGATCCGCGCGCACGACCGCTTCCTGCTCGTCACCCACGAGAACCCCGACGGGGACGCGCTCGGCTCGATCGAGGCGGCAAGGCTCGCGCTCGCCGAGCTCGGCAAGGACGCCGTCATGTTCCTCACCGGCGACGGGGAGTTGCCCCAGGAGTACGGGTTCCTGCGACTCGACGGGCTGCGCAGGGAGCTCCCTGAAGACGCCCGGGGCCGCGTGCTGCTCGCTCTGGACTGTGCGAACGCTGCCCGCACGGGCCTGGACGCCGACGTGCTCGGATCGTTCCCGTTCTCGCTCGACGTCGACCACCACCACGACAACACGCGCTTCGGCGACGTCAACCTGATCGTCCCGGACGCCTCGTCGACGGGGGAAATCCTGCGGGACGTTCTGCGCGAGCTCGGCGTCTCGCTGACGCCGGAGATCGCGCAGGCGCTCTACGTCGCCCTCGTCACCGACACCGGGCGCTTCCAGTACACGAACACGACGCCGAAGGCGCTGCGGCTCGGGGCGGAGCTCGTCGAGGCGGGCGTCGACGTCCACCGCGTCTTCCAGGGCATCTACGAGTCGGTCGAGTTTGCGAAGCTGAAGCTCCTGGCGCGCGCACTCGAGCGTGCGGAGGTCCTCGAAGGCGGCAGGCTCGTCCTCTCGCACCTCGAGCGCCGCGACTTCGCGGAGCTCGGCGTCGGCGAGGAGTACGCCGAGGGGATCATCGACTACCTGCGCGCCGTCGAGGGGGCCGAGCTGGCAGCGATCGTGCGGGAGCCACCGGAGCCCGCCGGTGCGCCACGGCGCGTCAGCCTGCGGGCCTCGGCGGACGAGCTCGACGTCTCCGCGATCGCGCGTAAGTCCGGGGGCGGTGGCCACAGGCAGGCCGCCGGGTTCTCGAGCGAGCTCGAGATCCCCGAGATCAAGGAGTTCATTCGCCGGGAGTTCGTCGCGGCCACGCGGGAGTAGGGCGCGATGCCGCCGCGAGCGCTGACGCCGAGCGGGCTCGTCCTGGTCGACAAGCCGGCGGGGCCGTCCTCGTTCGCCGTCGTGGCGCGCCTGCGGCGCGAGACGGGCGCCCGCGCGGGACACGCCGGGACGCTCGACCCGTTCGCAACCGGCCTCCTGCTGGTGCTGCTCGGAGCCGCGACAAGGCTGGCGCAGTACCTCGTCGGGCTCGACAAGCGCTACCAGACCGAGGTCGACCTTCGGGCGCGCACGGCCACCGGCGACCCGGAGGGCGAGGTCCTCGAACGGCACGAGGCTCCCTCCCCCGACGAGCTCGAGCGGCGACTCGGCCCGCTGCGAGGGCCGGTTGAGCTGCCCGTCCCGGCTGCCTCGGCGGTGAAGATCGGCGGGCGCCGGGCCTACGCGCTGCACCGTAGCGGCGTCGAGGTCGAGATGCCCGTGCGCCGCTCGACGGTGCACGAGCTGAGCCTGCTCGCCTACGCGCGCGGGGTCGCGACGCTCGACCTGCGGGTCAGCTCGGGGACCTATGTGCGGGCGGTGGCGGAAGCCCTCGGCGGGCACTGTCGGTCGCTCCGGCGCACCGAGGTCGGGCCGTTTCGGCTCTCGGACGCGGACCCCGGTCGGATTCTTCCTGCGCTCGACGCGCTGCCGTTCCTCCCGCTCGTCGAGGTCTCCGCCGAGGAGGCGCTCGCGATCCGCCAGGGACGAAGCAGGGCGCGCGAGGCGACGAGGGTCGTCTCCGGCGGCGAGCTCGTGGCCGTCGGCGGGACGGTGCTGCCGTGAAGGTCGCCTCCGCGGTCGAGGAGCTAGAGCGGCGACCGCGGGCGGTTGCAATCGGGACGTTCGACGGCGTGCACCTGGGACACCGGCGGGTCCTCCGGGCCGCGCTCGACGCGGGGCTGACCTCGACGGTGGTCACCTTCGAGCCGCATCCCCGGACCGTCCTCGGCAACCAGGTGGAGCTCCTCTCCACGCTCGGGCGGCGGCTCGAGCTGCTGGCGGAAGCGGGGATCGAGGAGGCGCTCGTCCTGCGGTTCTCGCTCGAGTTCGCTCAGGTCGAGCCGGAGGAGTTCGCCGCCCGCGTGCTGGAGCCGATCGGCACGCGCGTCGTCGTCGCCGGCGGGAAGTTCCGCTTCGGTCACGCCCGCCGCGGCGACCTGGAGCTGCTCCGCGGGCTCGGGCTCGACGCGCGGGCGGTGCCTTTGGCCGAGGGGATCTCCTCCAGGCGGATCCGGCGGCTCCTGCGTGCCGGCGAGGTTGGCCAGGCCGCGAGCCTGCTCGGCCGCGCGGTCGAGGTCGAGGGCGTCGTCGTCTCGGGCGACGCGCGTGGCGGCACGCTCGGGTTCCCGACCGCGAACCTCGCCGTCAGCCCGGAGCTGCTGATTCCCGCCTACGGCATCTACGCGGGGGCCGCACGCGGGCGGCGGGCGGCGGTCTCGATCGGGACGAACCCGCACTACGGCGGCGAGGAGCGCCGGATCGAGGCCTACCTCCTCGACTTCGCCGGCGACCTCTACGGGCAGCGACTCCTGGTCGAGCTCTGGCGCCGCCTGCGCGATGAGCGCTCGTTCGGCACCGAGGCGGAGCTCGTGACACAGATCGCGCGGGACGTGGAGGCAACGCGCGAGGCGCGCCACCCGCTTGAGCTGGGCTAATCGGCCGTCGGCGTGAGGAGATTGTGAGGATCGCGCAGGTTCCCGAAAGGCCAGGAATCTGCTCGAACCTGAGCGTGGCGACCGGAGTCTCTCGCTAGTCGACACCGTCCGCTGCCTGAGCTGCGGCCACGTCTACACGAAGCCGAACGGCGGGGCACCGCGCATGCGAACCCGGGCTGCCCGCTCTGCACGTACTTGGGCTGGCTCTCCACGGCGGTACCCGTCACGGCAGAGCTCGCGCCGCGCCACTACGGCGGGGGTCTCCCGCCGCGCCCGTCCGTCCAACCAGGCTGACGCCGCCGAAGAAGTGGTGCCGGCCCGGCCAGCGCCGGACGGTTCTGCCGTGCCGCTCGAGCTCCGCGAGCGCGCCCTCGTCGACGCCCGCCTCGGCGTGCACGGTCTCCCCGGCCGGATGGACGCGCGGCCGGTCGACCGCCTCCTGGGCGTCGAGCCCCTGGTCGAGTACGGCTGACGCGACCGAGACGAGCGCGCTGCGCAGGCGGGTCCCGCCGGCCGCCCCGATCGCGACCTCGACTCGGCCCTCAGCCGGGTGGATGGCGATGCTCGGGGCCATCATGCTCCCCATCCGCGTGCCCGGAGCGAGCGGGCCGCGGTGCAGGTCGGCCTCGCCGAGCATGCTGTTGAGATGAAGATCGAGCCCGGGCAGGTAGTCGCCCGACCCGAGTCCGAGGCTGGTCGTCAGGACGCAGGCGCTGCCGCCGCGGTCGACGACGGAGATGTTCGTGGTGTGCCCCGGCTCCTCGCCGCCCGCCAGCGCCGCCACCAGGGCGTGGACGCGGGTGGCCTCGCTGGCTGCAGCGAGGGCAGGGAGACGCCGGAGCGCCTCCGGAACGCTCGTCAGGCCGCACCGGGTCAGAAAACGGGTCTCGCAGTACGAGACCTCGACCGGATCGCTCCAGCACGCCTCGTAGGCCTCGAGGTCGTTGCGGGTGACGAGGCCGCCTCGTTCCTCGACGAGCGAGAGCAGGGCCTCGGCCAGCGTGCCGGTCTGGGCGCTCCGAGGGCCCTCCGCAGCGAGCAGCTCGAGTGCGGAGACCAGGCCGGGTTGGTCGAGGCGGTCGCCGGCGCGGAGGAGCCGGCCCCGTGGTGCGTAGATCCGGGAGCCGGCGTCGAGCGTCAGCACGGGCGCGAGCATCTCCAGGCATGCGGCGTGCGCGGGGGGCAGCTCGACCCCGTCACCGGCGAGCCGGAGGGCCGGCTCGACCAGCCGCGCCCACGGCGTGCTCCCGTAGGCCCGCCAGAGCTCGCCGAGGCCGGCCGGGAGGCCCGGGACGCCGCAGGAGGCCGGCCCGACGGCGTAGTGGACGAGCTCGGCCCCGAATGGCACCGCGAGCTCGATCAGCTTCGGATCGCTCGGCGCCGCTCCCAGGCCCGGGACTGCGACGAAGCAGTCCAGGTTGCGCACCCGACCGGTGGTGGCGTCGAGGTAGATCGCGTGGCCTCCACCCAGGAGCCCGGTCATCACCGTCTCGGCGACGCAGGAGGCAAGGCAGGCCGCGATCGCCGCGTCCGCCGCGGATCCGCCCTCCTCCAGGATCTCGATTCCGGCCTCGGCCGTGGCGGGGTGGCCCGCCGCGATGGTGCCCTGCATGGCGCTCATCGTGACCGTTCGGCGGGAATTCGGCACACATGGGTGCGGCTGAAGTAGATAGGGTCGATACCGGGGAGGAGGTTGGGCTACCTGGGCAGCCGTCCACGGCGGCCGTGTTCGATCCGGACGGGCTGGGTCCCGCCAGCCGGGCCGCGAGCAGACGGAGCCGGCGCAGGCTGCCCGAGAGCGCGGTGCTACCCTACGGACAGACCGCAGCCGCGGCTGTGCGCGCGCTTCCAACGCACGGCGGGGACTGCGGAGACATGAGAACGGAGGCCGCATGACCCTCACGAAGGAAGCGAAGCTGGAGATCGTCGGTCAGCACGGCCGGCACGGGTCCGATACGGGCTCGCCGGAGGTGCAGATCGCGCTGTTGACGAAGCGGGTCAACGAGCTCACCGAGCACCTGCGCACGCACGCGAAGGATCACTACTCGCGGCGCGGCCTGCTCAAGCTCGTCGGCCGCAGGCGTCGGCTGCTCGACTACCTCCAGCGCACGAACCTCGAGGGCTACCGGGCCCTGATCAAGGAGCTGGGGCTCAGGCGGTAGCGACGGGGAAGCAGGAGGGTGGAAGTTTGAGCGAGATCCGGGCGGCGGGTCTGACTCAAACCTCCACCTTCCACAACGGAAGACGGAGGAAGACATATGAGTATCGCGACCGAAAAGCAGACCGCGGTCAGCGTGACCGTGGGCGGCCAGGAGATCACGTTCGAGACGGGCAAGCTGGCCAAGCAGGCAGACGGCGCCGTCCTCGTCCGCTGCGGCGACACGATGGTGCTCGCGACGGCCCAGGGGCGGCTGGAGGCGCGCGAGGGCGCGGACTTCTTCCCGCTGACGGTCGACGTCGAGGAGCGCATGTACGCGGCGGGGAAGATCCCCGGCGGGTTCTTCAAGCGGGAGGGGCGCCCGTCCGAGCGCGCGATCCTCACCGCCCGGATGATCGACCGACCGATCCGGCCGCTCTGGCCGAAGGGGTTCCGGAACGAGGTGCAGGTGATCTGCACGGTGCTGTCCGCCGACCTGGTCACACCGCACGACGTGCTGTGCCTGAACGGGGCCTCTGCGGCCCTGATGATCTCGCCGCTTCCCTTCGCGGGGCCGGTGGGCGCCGTGCGGATCGGGCTGATCGAGGGCGAGCTCGTCGTGAACCCGACGCTGCAGGACCTGGAGGAGTCGTCCACCCTCGACCTGATCGTGGTCGGGACGAAACAGGGCCTGACCATGGTCGAGGCGGGCGCCGAGGAGATCCCCGAGGAGTTGTTGCTGCAGGCCCTCGAGGAGGCCCACCGCAGGATCGTCGAGCTCTGCGAGGTGCAGGAGGAGCTCGCGAGCCGGGTCGGCAAGCCGAAGTGGCTCGACTCCGACGTGACCGCGGAGCTCGAGCAGCGAACAGGCACGATCCGCGAGCGGATCGGCTCGGCGGGACTCCGGGAAGGAGCTGCGGCCGTCGAGGAGCTTCAGGGCGAGCTCTGCCCCGAGCTCTCGATGGAGTCGACCGAGGCCGACATCACGCGGCAGGTGCAGGTCCGATCGAGCCTGGCGCTTCTGCTCGAGCGGGAGCGCCTCGCCGCGGTCGAGGGGCCCGTTCGCCAGCAGTTCGAGAGCGGCCTGCGGGCGCTGACCGAGGCCGAGCAGGACTCGAAGGAGCTGAAGTCCGCCAAGCGGCACCTGCTCTTCGACCGGATCGTCGAGGGCGTCGAGCTGCCCTTCCCCGTCGGCCCGGCCACGGTCGAGGGTGAGGGCCCGGCGATCAAGGACGCGCTGACGAAGCAGTTCGTCAAGCGTGCGGCGGAGGCGATCTACAAGGACCTCGTCCGGAAGAAGATCGCGGTCGACAAGCGCCGGCCCGACGGCCGCGGCACCGAGGAGATCCGCGCGATCGAGTGCGAGGTCGGCGTCTCGCCCCGGACCCACGGCTCTGGTCTCTTCACCCGCGGGCAGACGCAGATCATGACTCTGCTGACGCTCGGGACGGCCAAGGAGGGTCAGCGGATCGACGACCTGTCGCTCGAGACCGATCGCCGCTACATGCACCACTACAACTTCCCGCCCTACTCGGTCGGGGAGACCGGCTTCATGCGTGGCCCGAAGCGTCGCGACATCGGTCACGGCGCGCTCGCGCAGCGGGCGCTCGAGGCGATGATCCCGTCGGTGGAGGACTTTCCGTACACGATCAGGCTCGTCTCGGAGACGCTGGAGTCGAACGGCTCCTCCTCGATGGGCTCGGTGTGTGGGTCGACGCTCGCGCTGATGGACGCCGGCGTGCCGATCAAGGCACCCGTCTCCGGCATCGCGATGGGCCTCGTCAAGGAGGGCGACGACTACGTCATCCTCACCGACATCCAGGGGGCCGAGGACCACCTCGGCGACATGGACTTCAAGGTGGCCGGCACGCGCGAGGGCATCACTGCTCTGCAGATGGACATCAAGATCACCGGCGTCACGCAGGAGATCATGAGCGGGGCGCTCGAGCAGGCCAAGCGGGCACGCGAGGCGATCCTCGACCGGATGCTCGAGGCGATCCCGGAGCCGCGCAGCGAGCTGTCCGAGCGGGCGCCGCGGATCTCGACGGTCAAGATCGACCAGGAGAAGATCGGGATGGTGATCGGCAAGGGCGGCGAGACGATCCGCGCGCTCGAGGCCGACCACGACGTCCAGATCGATATCGAGGAGGACGGCACGATCCTGGTCTACGCCACCGACGCGATCAAGGCCGCGGAGGCGATCGCTGCGATCAAGGGCCTGACGAAGGAGCCCGAGGTCGGCGAGGAGTTCACGGGCAAGGTCGTGAAGACAACGCAGTTCGGCGCGTTCGTCGAGCTGAAGAAGGGCACCGACGGACTCCTCCACGTCTCGAACGTCGGCCCGGGCCGGGTCGCCCACATCGAGGACGTGATGGCGCGCGGGGACGTCGTGGACGTACTCGTCCAGGAGGTCGACAAGGCGCGCGGGCGGATCGGGCTGAAGCTCGTCGCCAAGCACGAGAACGGCGGGCTCGTCCAGCCGGAGGAGCTGATCGAGCGGGCCAAGAACGCCCCGCCGCGGCCACCGGAGGAGGACCGGCCCCGCCGCGACGACCGCGGTCGGGGCGGCCGCGACCGCGGCCCGCGGCGCGACTAACCTCGGCGCACGGGAGGGCGGGTCGCCCCGCCCTCCCAGCTCTCTACATCACCGCGACCGACGGGAGGTCGGCGTCGCGAGCGACGAGCGCCGCGTAGCGGCCCCCCAGTGCGAGGAGGTCCCCGTGCCTGCCCCGCTCGACGAGCCGCCCCCGGTCGAGAACGAGGATCTGGTCGGCGGAGCGGACGGTCGAGAGCCGGTGGGCGATCGCGATCGTCGTCCGCCCCTGGGCGAGGGAGTCGAGCGCCTCCTGCACGGCCCGCTCGGTCTCCGTGTCGAGCGCGCTCGTCGCCTCGTCGAGGACGAGCACGGGTGGATTCCGGAGAATCGTGCGGGCGATCGCGATCCGCTGCTTCTCGCCGCCCGAGAAGCGGTAGCCGCGTTCGCCGACGACCGTGTCGTAGCCCTCGTCGAGGCCGGCGATCAGCTCGTGGATGCGAGCTGCCCGGGCCGCCGCCTCGATCTGCTCGTCGGTCGCCGCCGGGCGAGCAAAGCGCAGGTTGTCGCGGATCGTCGCGTGAAAGAGGTACGTCTCCTGCGAGACGACGCCGACCGTCTCCGCGAGCGAGGCGAAGGTCAGATCGCGGACGTCCACGCCGCCGATCGAGACGCTCCCGCGCTCGACGTCGTAGAGCCGGGCGACGAGGTACCCGAGGGTCGTCTTCCCCGAGCCCGTCTCGCCGACCACGGCCGTCCGCGTGCCGGCCGGGATCTCGGCGGCGACGTCGGCCAGGGTCCAGTCCGCCCCCGCGTACCGGAACCAGAC
Source organism: Actinomycetota bacterium (assembly GCA_013695295.1). Taxonomy (GTDB): domain Bacteria; phylum Actinomycetota; class Thermoleophilia; order Gaiellales; family Gaiellaceae; genus JACDAS01. The sequence continues at coordinate 8,529 of JACDAS010000232.1, forward strand.
CCCGTCGAGCCGGACGTCGGCGACCCGCCGCGCCGGGAACTCGCGCGCTCGGGGCCGCTCTTCGATGTCGACCGGCAGCTCCAGGTACTCGAAGATGCGGTCGAAGAGCGCGAGCGAGGTCTGCACGTCGATCTGCACCGACAGGAGCTGGCCGACCGGGAAGAAGAGGCGGGTCTGGAGAGTCGTGAGCGCGACCACGGTGCCGAGCGAGACGTCGACGAAGCTCTGGCCGGCGAACCAGTACACCGCCGCGGGCATGATCGCGAACGTCGTCTGGATCGAGGCCATCATCCAGCGGCCCGCCATCCGCTGGCGTACCTCGAGCGCCGCGAGCTGGGAGGAGTCCCGCTCGAATCTGCCGGTCAGCTCGCCGGCCCGACCCATCGTCTTGCCGAGCAGGATCCCGGAGACCGAGAGAGACTCCTCCACGAGGCTGGACATGTCCGCGAGCGTCCGCTGCCGGGAGGTCGTGATCCGCCGGCGCTCCCGGCCGACGCGGCGGGTCAGGAAGACGAAGAGCGGCAGCAGCGCGAGCGAGAACAGGGCGAGCCGCCAGTCGAGGAGGAGCATCGCCACCACAGTCGCGAGCACCGTCGTCACGTTGGCGACGATCGAGCTCGCGGTCGAGGTGACGACGTTCTGGACGCCCCCGATGTCGTTCGCGATCCGCGACTGGATCTCGCCGGTGCGCGTGCGTGTGAAGAAGGCGAGCGAGAGCCGCTGGAGGTGCCGGTAGACAGCCGAGCGGAGGTCGTGCATCACCCGCTGGCCGACGACGTTCGAGAGCCAGGTCTGCGCGACGCCGAGGACGCCCGTCGCGATCGCGATTGCGATCATGCCGCCGACGAGGAGATTCAGCCTGCGCGTGTCGCCGTCCGGAAGCGCCCGGTCGAAGACGTCCCGGACGAGAAACGGCGAGACCATGCCGAGCGCGGCCGAGCAGAAGATCAGGCCGAGCACCGCGCCGAGGCGGCCGCGATAGGGGCGGAAGAGCCGCGCCACGCGCTCGAGGTTCGCGCGGCGCACGGCGGGGTCGGCGGGTCGCTCCGGCGCCTCGCCCGGGTCGAAGGCCCGTCCGCGGCCGTCCTGATCCGAGCGCGGCCTCATGCGGTCACGGTACCCGCGGAGGGTGGTCGATTTCGATCGGACATCCGGGCCCCCGTTACGATCGCGGGGTGCAGCGCTACGTCCTCTCGGAGCTCGACTCGGGCGAGCGGGTGATCTCGGAGCGGGTCAGGAGCGTCCGCTCGGTCGCGATCGGCTTCTGGATCGGCGCCGGCTCGCGGGACGAGCCGGAAGGACGGGCGGGCGTCACCCACTTCATCGAGCACCTCCTCTTCAAGGGCTCGCGCTCCTACGGCGCGCTCGAGATCGCCGAGATCTTCGACGGGCTCGGAGGCGAGTTGAACGCGGCCACCTCCCGCGAGCACACGGTCGTCTACGCGCGGGTGCCGGACCATCACCTCGAGACCGCGCTCGACGTGATGGCCGACATGGTGCTCACCCCCAGGTTCGCGGAGCTCGAGACAGAGCGGGAGGTCGTGCTCGAGGAGATCGCGATGGTCGAGGACGCGCCGCAGGATCTCGTTCACGACCTGCTCGCCGAGGCGATCTTCGCCAGCCACCCGCTGGGCCGCCCGGTGATCGGCACCGCCGAGGTGATCTCGTCGGTGAGTCGCCGGGCGATCGCCGCCTACCACCGCTCGGCGTACGTCAGCGGCAACATCGTGCTGGCCGCCGCGGGCAATCTCGAGCACAACCGGCTGCAGGCGCTCTTCCGCCGGGCGGCCTCGAAGCGACCGGAACGCCCGCCCGCGCGGCTCCGTGTCCGGCCGCTCCTCGTGGCCGAGCCTCCACCCGGCAGCCGGTTCCAGCGCAAGGACACCGAGCAGTACCACGTCTGCCTCGGGGCACCCGGGATCGCTCGCTCGGACCGGCGGCGGTTCGCCGCCTCGCTGCTCGACGCCATCCTCGGCGGCTCGGCGTCGTCCCGGCTCTTCCAGGAGATCCGCGAGAAGCGCGGGCTTGCGTACTCGGTCTACAGCTTCGCCTCCCAGTACACCGACACGGGTCAGGTCGGGATCTACCTCGGGACGCGCGAGGAGAACCTCGGGACGTGTCTCGAGATCGCGGCTGCCGAGATCGCCGACATCGCGGCCGGGAACCTCCGCGCGCGCGAGCTCGAGCGGGCGAAGGAGAACCTGAAGGGGCGGATCATGCTCTCCATGGAGTCGACGTCGAACCGGATGAGCCGGCTCGGCAAGGCGGTGATCACCGACTCGGAGCTCCTCTCGCTCGAGCGGATCATCGCCGAGATCGACGCCGTCGACCACGACGCTCTCGCCGAGCTCGCCTCGGTCCTCCTCGCACCCGAGCGCCTCTCCGCTGCCGGGATCGGGCCACGCGAGGACCTGTTCTCCGATGCGGTGCAGCGCGTCAACCCGAACCTCTCGTCACGAGCTGTGGCGTGAGAGTCCTGCTGAGCGGGCGGCGCGGGAAGGTGGGGGCGGCGCTCGCCCCGGCACTCGAACAGGCGGGCCACCGGCTTGTGGAAGGCCTCGACGGGGCCGAGGCGATGGTCGACTTCACGACGCCGGACGCGGTCGTCGAGAATGTCCGCCGGGCGCTCGCCGCCGGGGTGCCGTGCGTCGTCGGGACGACCGGGGCCGACCTGCGCGGCGTGGGGGAGGAGGCGAGGTCGCTCGGCCTTTCAGTGCTCGCGGTACCGAACTTCGCAGTCGGTGCGATCCTGATGATGCGCTTCGCGGAGGAGGCGGCGCGGTACCTGCCTGCGGCGGCGATCGTCGAGCTCCACAACGAGGAAAAGCGAGACGCCCCGTCGGGCACGGCGCGGGCGACTGCCGAGCGGCTCGGCGGGGAGACGCCGGTGTACTCCGTGCGCTTACCCGGCCTCGTCGCGCACCAGGAGGTGCTGCTCGGCGGTTCGGGGGAGAGCCTGACGCTGCGGCACGACAGCTACGACCGGGCGTCGTTCATGCCGGGCGTGCTGCTGGGGATCCGCTCGATCAGCGCGCGGCCCGGGCTCACGGTCGGGCTCGAGGCCCTGCTGGATCTGTGACGGGGCTCGACCTGTGACGGCCCGCGTCGGTGCCGCGTTCACCGTCGC
>JACDAS010000198.1 GCA_013695295.1 Actinomycetota bacterium
GGCGGCACTCCGTGTAGCGCATGGCGGCCGCAGGGTCCCCGTCCACCGAGCCGAAGTTGCCCTGGCCGTCGACGAGCGGGTAGCGCATCGAGAAGTCCTGGGCGAGCCGCACGAGCGCGTCGTAGATCGCCGTGTCGCCGTGCGGGTGGTACGACCCCATCACCTCGCCGACGATCCGGGCGCACTTCTTGTACGGGCGGCTCGGCTGCATCCCGGTCTCGTGCATGCCGTAGAGCACGCGCCGATGCACCGGCTTCAGGCCGTCGCGCACGTCCGGGAGGGCGCGGCTGACGATGACTGACATCGCGTAGTCGAGGAAGCTCGACCGCATCTCCTGGTCGAGCTCGCGCCCCTCGACCCGCCCGGCGCCGAGCGGCTCGACGCTAGACATCCAGGAACCGGACGTCGGTCGCGTTCTGCTCGATGAACTCGCGCCGCGGCTCCACCTGGTCTCCCATCAGGCGGGAAAACCAGAGGTCCGCCGCACTCGCGTCTTCGACGTCGACCCGGATCAGCATCCGCCTGGCCGGATCCATCGTCGTGTCCCAGAGCTGGTTGTAGTTCATCTCGCCGAGACCCTTGAAGCGGCTGATCTGCAGTCCCTCCTTCGCGAGGGAGAGCGCCCGCTCTCGCAGCTGCTCGAACGTCTCGGCGGCGGCGGTCTTGCGGCCGAACACGAGCCGGAAGGGCGGCAGCCCCCCGGCGACCTCGGCGAGTCGCCCGTAGCTCCGCCGCACGTTTGCGTAGATCGGAGAGGCGAGGAGCTCGAGCGGCACCGTCACGTGCGACGCGGTGCTCGACTCGACCTCGACGAGCTTCAGGCTGACCTCGTCGGCGGAGGCTGTCACCTCGGAGAACGCGTAGCCGTTCTCCGGAAAGGACTCGAGCACCCTCGCGACCGCCGGAGGCGTGACCGCGTCCGCCTCAACCAGGCGGTGGTTGATCACGAAGCTCGCAGGCGCGATGCCGAAGTCCGAGCGTAGCCGCGCCGACCAGCCCTCGAACTCGTTCAGCGCGCGCTGGTAGAGGCCGTAGCGGTACTCGGTCAGCTTGACTGCCTCGCCGTCCCGGGCGGTGATCTCGATGTCGGCGAACCGCTCCCGCACGAGCAGATCCTCGAGCTGCGAGTCCTTCTCGAGGTAGCGCTCCTGGCTCCCAATCCGCACGAGGTAGAGCGGCGGCACGGCGATGTAGATGTGGCCGCGCTCGAAGAGCTCCGGCATGTGCCGGTAGAGGAAGGTGAGGATCAGCGTCCTGATGTGGGCGCCGTCCACGTCGGCGTCCGTCATCACGATCACGCGGTTGTACCGGAGCTTCGCGAGGTCGAACTCCTCGCCGATCCCCGTTCCGATCACCTGGACGAGCGACTGGATCTCGGTGTTCGAGAGCACCTTGTGGATCCGGTTCTTCTCGGAGTTGATGATCTTGCCGCGGAGCGGCAGGATCGCCTGGTTCGACTTGTCCCGGGCCTGCTTCGCAGAGCCGCCGGCGGAGTCGCCCTCGACGATGAAGACCTCGGTCAGCTCGGGGTCGCGGATCTGGCAGTCGGCGAACTTCTTCGCCATGCCGCCGCCGAAGGCTCCCTTGCGCCGCGTCAGATCGCGCGCCTTCCGAGCGGCCTGGCGGGCCCTGGCCGCCGAGATCGCCTTCTGGATGATCTGCCGCGCGTCGTTCGGGTTCTCCTCGAGGAACTCGGCGAGCCGCGCGTTCACCGTCTGCTCGACGAGGCCGCGGATCCAGGGGTTGCCGAGCTTCGTCTTCGTCTGGCCCTCGAACTGGGGCTCGCGGAGCTTCACGGAGAGGACCGCGGCGAGGCCCTCGCGAACGTCCTCGCCCTCGAGGTTGTCCTCCTTCTCCTTCAGCAGCGCCTTGTCTCGCGCGTACTTGTTCAGCGTCCCGGTGAGCGCGGCTTTGAATCCCGAGAGGTGAGAGCCCCCCTCGTGGGTGTTGATGTTGTTAGCGAAGGAGAAGACGGACTCGACGTACTTCGTGTTCCACTGCATCGCGACCTCGACCTGGGCGTCGCCGGCCTCGCCCTCGAGGAAGACGATGTGCTTGTGCACCGGGTCCTTCGCCTCGTTCACGTGCTTGACGAAGTCGCGGATGCCGCCCTCGTAGTGGAACTCCACCCGCTCGCCACCGGCGCGCTCGTCGCTCAACACGATCCGCAGGCCCCGGGTGAGGAACGCCGTCTCGCGGAGGCGCTGCAGCAGGATCTCCTCATCCCACACGAGCTCGTCGAAGATCTCCAGGTCCGGCAGGAAGGTGATCGTCGTGCCCGTCTCGATGGCCGATCCGACCACCTCCATGTCGCCGCCCGGGACGCCGCGGGCGAACTCCTGCCGGTAGACGCGGCCGTCACGGCGCACCTCGACGACCAACCATTCCGACAGCGCGTTGACGACCGACACCCCGACGCCGTGGAGGCCGCCCGAGACCTTGTAGCCGTCGCCGCCGAACTTGCCGCCCGCGTGGAGCTTCGTCAGCACCACCTCGAGCGCCGGGCGTCCCTGGTCTGCCATCACGTCCACGGGGATCCCCGACCCGTTGTCGACGACGTTGATCGAGTTGTCCGGGCGGATCGTCACCTCGACCCGATCGCAGCGGCCGGCGAGGGCCTCGTCGACCGAGTTGTCGACGACCTCGAACACGAGGTGGTGGAGCCCGCGCGAGCCCGTCGAGCCGATGTACATGCTCGGCCGCAGGCGGACCGGCTCGAGGCCCTCGAGCACGGTGATGTCTTTGGCGGTATAGGCTGCTTCAG
>JACDAS010000201.1 GCA_013695295.1 Actinomycetota bacterium
GGCCGGGGCGCGGGCGGCAGCGGGCTCGGCCCGCGACGTGCTCGAGCGCTTCGGGCTCGGGTGGGCGGCAGAGCGGCGTGCCGCGGAGCTGCCGGCGTCCGATCAGCGCCTGTTGATGATCGCCGCCGCCGCCGCTGCCTCTCCGCGGGTACTCCTCGTCGACGAGCCCTCGGCCGGCGCGACGCACGAGGACGTCCGACGGCTGGTGTCGATCCTCGGGAAGCTCCGCGACGAGGGCCTCGCCCTGCTCGTCGTGGAGCACAACCTCCGCCTCGTTCGCGACATCGCCGATCGGGTGATCGTGCTCGAGGCCGGTCGGGTGCTCGCGGCCGGCGGCCCGGCGGAGGTTGCTGCGAACCCCGAGGTGCGCGCGGCCTACCTCGGGCGCCGCCACGATCTCGTGCGAGAATCGCGTTGATGCGGACGGCGTCGGCACTCCTCGCGCTGCTCTTGGCGCTACTTGTGACCGGTTGTGGCGGAGCCGAGGAGAAGCGCGCCAGGGAGCCCGGAACCGTGACGTGCGGGGGGACGCCGCTCGAACAGGAGCCCGACCTGCCCGCGGGGTTTCCGAAGCCGGCCGCGACGACGTACCTGTCGGCAGAGCGGCGAGGGCCGACGACCGTGGTCGACGGCTTCTTGACAGGCGAGCTCGGCGACGCCTACGAGGCCTACCGTGAGGCGTTCGAGAGCGCCGGGTACTCGATCCTGTTCGACGAGCTCGAGGCTGCGGACGCCGAGATCTCCTACCGGGATCCGGCGCGTTCGACGAGCGGCCAGGTAGCCCTCCGCGAGCGCTGCGTGGAAGCCGGCCGCGTGGCAGTGCACATCACCGCGCGGCCGGCGTAGAGCGGTGCGCCGCCCGTGGTTCCTCGCCCTCTGCGTCCTCACCGTCCTGGCGGGCTGCGGCGGCGACTTGGGCGGCGGCGGGAAGGTCGCCCGCCTGACGATCGTGGTCAGCGCCCCCTTCTCGCGCAGCCCCTACGTCGCCGAGACGATCGCGCGAGGCGTCGAGCTCGGCGCCCTGGACAGCGGGCAGGTGGCCGCGGGCAAGGCCGGCTTCAACGTCGGTGGGACGACGTATGAGCTGCGCGTGCTCCAGCTGGACAGCGGTCTCTCACCCCGTCAGGCGCTCCGGAACGTCAGGCGGGCCGTGGCCGAGAAGGCGATCGCGATCGTGGACGAGGGAACCGGCGTGGATGCCACCTGGTCGATCGCACGCCGGGCGGGGATCCCGATCGGGATCGTCTATCAGGGCGGCACCGGTCTGGTCGACCCCGAGCGCCGGCCGAACGTCTTCCGGATCGCCCCGACCGACCACGGCGTCGCGTTCCGGCTCGCCGAGTACCTGATCCCGAAGGGGCTGAAGATCGCGCTGCTCTACGACGACACGGGCTACGGGCAGCAGGGCGCGCGGGCCCTCGACGAGGCGTTCTCCCGGAACCGGGAAGCGGTCGCGACCCGGCTCCTCCTCCCGTCCGGGCAGTCCGATCTCGCGCCGCAGATCCTCCGCGCCCGGCGCGCCGGCGCCACCGCGCTCATCGTCTGGGCGCGCGGGCCGACGATCGCGAACGCCCTCGCGGCAGCGCGGAGCCGGAACTGGAGCGTGCCCGTCTACACGCCTCCCGCCGGCGCCGATCCCGTCGTCCGCCAGCAGCTGGCCGATCACCCGGAGTGGGTCGACGGGCTTACCTTCGCGGGTGGCCGCCTCACCGCGGAGGTTGGGGGAACGGCATTCGAGGTCTTTGCCACGAGGTACCGCGACGCCTACGGGCCGGACCGCGTCGGCGTCGAGACGCGCGCCGGCGTTGCCGTCACGCAGCCGCCCGAGTACGCCATGTACCCCTACGACTTCGTGCGCCTGCTCGTCGCAGCGATCCGGTCGGTCGAGGGCCCGCAGGACCGCGACGCAGTGCTAAGCGCCATGAACGAGGTCACTGTCGCGGGTGCGAACGGCGACGAGCGTGCGTTCAACCGCCGAAATCACGACGGTGTGGTCGACGACGACGTCTACTTTGCCCGCTTCCGCGACATGGTCTTCAGGCCGGTCAAGGACGATCCCCTTTCGGCGACCTTGCCCGCGATCGACCAATTACAGTGACCCGTTCCGTGCCGCTTGCGGTGCTGGTCGCCGCCGCGGCCCTCGTCTCGGCGGCACCTGCAGCCGGGGCCGTGCCGCCCGCCATCATCGCCTTTCCCTCCCCCCGTGTCCCGCTGAGCGTCGAGCCGCCCCTGATGGGCAGCCCCGCGTCGTTCCCCGTCCGGTTCCTCGGCCACATCACGTCGGCGCAGCGAATTCGGGTCGCCGTCGATGAGACCGGCCGCCCGACCGCGGTCATCGACACACTGAGGCTGACGCTGCGGGGCTCCGGCGACTACGCGCTGAGCATCCCGGCTCCCGTGCTGGACGTGAGGCCCGGCTTGGGCACGCAGTCCGATCCCGGGATCCGTAGAGGGTCGATCGTCTGGCTTGGATTCTCGCCGGGCAGGCGGGTCCTCGTGGCCGACGCCGTGCTCGATGTCCGGAAGGCCGGCCCCGTCCTTCCCGTCCGGACCTCGCTCGAGGCCACGGTGGACGGACGCCCGCTCACGGGGCGCGAGCGGCGGAGTGGGAGCCTCGACCTGCGGCTCGCCGTGCGGAACGCGACCTCGGTGCGGGCGCTGGCCTTCGCCGCGCAGGCCGACCCGCTCGCGCTCGCCGACGGGCTCGATCGGATCCGGAGGGCGATCCGCGCGGGCAGGGACGCCCCGGAGATCCCGATCCGCGTGCGGGGACGTGTCCGGGCCAGGTCGGTGCAGGCCGAAGCGGCGCTCGAGGTCGAGGGGGAGTTGTCGTTCGCGTCCGGCCGGACGCGGGGGCTCCGGGTCGAGGGCGCCAGCGTCGTCCGGACCGACGGCAGACTCCGGATCAGATTCTCGCGGCGCCTCGGGGACGGTCACCCCCTCGCGCTCGAGGTTCGCGCAACGGGAGAGGCCCTGCGGCTGCCGCCTCCCACCCTGCGCCTGCGGGTGACGCCGACACTTCGGCTGGAGAGCCTCGACCCTCCCGGGGCCAGCACGTGGCGCGGGGCAGTTCGCGCCGGGCTCGTCGAGCGTCCCGGCACACGCCTGATCGACGTCGGGGTGGCCGCCTTTCTACGCCTCGCGCGCGTGAACCAGTACCGGAACTTCATCGGCAACCCGGATCCCGGGGTGCCGATCCCGGCGAACGAGGCCGTCTTCGAGTACGAGACGACGGCGAGCGTGGCACCTGGGCCCGCCCCCGCGCCCGAACCGAGCGGTCTGGGGCTCCTGGCCACGGTCGCCCTCGCCGCCGGGGCGGGGCTCGCCGGCGCGGCGCTCCTGGTCGCCTGGGCGCATTCCTAAGACCTCCTTTCGAGGGATCGGCCAGGCCCCGCGCAGTGCCGATGGATGCGTCGAGATGGAGCGGATCGGGGCGGAGTGCCTCTGCTGCGGCCAGCGCAGGATCGTCGAGCGCGGGACACTTCGACTCGCCGGTTCGACCGAGTGCCCCCGATGCGGTTACCTCGGCTGGGCCCCCGCCGCCGATCTCGACGAAAGCACCAGGCGCGCGCTGCGAAGCAGGCCGCCCGAGCGCCGCCGCCTCTTCGCCGTCGCGTAGCGCCCGGTCGCCTCGGGCGACCCTCTAGACTCGCGCTCGTGAGCGACGTCCCGACGCAGCGCGAGCTCTGGGGCGGCGAGACGAGGAAGGCCGTCGAGAACTTTCCGGTCTCGGGCGAGCCGATTCCGGTTGCCGTCGCCCGCTGGCTCGGCCGGATCAAGGCGGCCGCGGCCCGCGTCAACGCCGAGCTCGGGCTGCTCGAGGCAGGGTGCGCGGAACGGATCGCCGCAGCCGCCGATCGTGTCGCGGCGGGAGAGCTCGACGACCAGTTTCCGATCGACGTGTTCCAGACGGGCTCGGGGACCTCGTCGAACATGAACGCGAACGAGGTGATCGCCGCCCTGGCCGGCGACGACGTGCATCCCAACGATCACGTGAACCTCGGCCAGTCCTCGAACGACGTGTTCCCCTCGGCGGTGCATCTCGCCGCGCTCGGCGAGATCACGACCGACCTGATGCCGGCGCTGGAGAGCCTTGCCGGCTCGCTCGAGGCCAAGGCGGCGGAGTTCTCCGACGTCGTCAAGTCCGGCAGGACACATCTGATGGACGCCGTCGCGGTCACGCTGGGCCAGGAGTTCGGCGGTTTCGCCGCACAGGTCCGTCAGGGGTGCGAGCGCGTGGAGGCGACTCTCGGCCGGCTCGGCCGGATTCCGCTCGGCGGCACGGCGGTCGGCACGGGCCTGAACACGCACCCCGAGTTCGCGGAGCGGGTGCGCCGACGGTTGAGCGACGAGTCGGGTCTGGGCGTGCTTCCGCCTGCCGATCCCTTCGAGGCCCAGGCGGCTCGGGACGGTCTGGTCGAGGCCTCGGGAGCACTGAAGGTGGTGGCGGTGTCGCTGACGAAGATCGCGAACGACCTGAGGCTGATGGGCTCCGGGCCGCGCGCCGGCCTGGCCGAGATCGCTCTCCCGGAGCTCCAGAAGGGCAGCTCGATCATGCCGGGGAAGGTGAACCCGGTCATCCCCGAGGTCGTGACTCAGGTCGCGGCGCAGGTGATTGGCAACGACACCGCGATCACGGTGGGCGGACTCCAGGGGCACTTCGAGCTGAACGTGTTCGTACCGCTGCTGGCGCGGAACCTCCTCCAGTCGATCCACCTGCTCGCCAGCGCCTCGCGTCTGCTTGCGGAGCGCTGCGTCGACGGTATCGAGGCGAATCGGGCGAACTGCGAGCGCTATGCGGAGCTGACGCTCTCGGCGGCGACGGCGCTCGTTCCCTACCTCGGCTACGACCGGGCAGCCGAGATCGTGAAGGAGGCGGCCCGCTCCGGCAGACCGCTGCGGGAGGTCGCCCGCGAGGCCGGAGTCGAGGACGAGGTGCTCGATTCGGCCCTCGACTACCGTGCGATGGCGCAGCCGCACGGCACCGGCCGGGCCCCCGGGTAAAACCAGCTCTAGTCGAGGTCTACGGGGCGACGGGAGGCGGCTGGCAGCGTCCGGGGGCCTGCTTCAGCACCGCTCGGCTACCGAGACTGCCGGTGGCGGTCACGGCATACCCACGGCACGCATCGGGGTTCACACGCGGGAATACCACGATGAAGCCCCCTCTTGCGGAGGCGATCGGGCGAGCCACGGAACGGCTCCCGGCGGTAACGACGAGCGTGACGTGCTCCCCCGCAATAAAGCCAAGGCCGCGAACCGAGAGGGGCTCGGTGCCGGCGATGCGAAGGACAGCGCGACCGGCGGGTGCGCGTCCGACCGCCTGCTGGACGCCGACGGCGAGCACAGCCACGAGACCAAGGAGTGCGACGAAGCGTTTCATAGCGGCTGCAAACGATACCGATATCACCTTTTGCCCGCAAGCGGCGGCCCTCGGAAATCGGCGCTCGGACAGGTCGTCCAGCGCTGGTAGAGGAAACTTGACAAACTCCGAAGGGCAGCTATAACGGTGCTTCCGG
>JACDAS010000266.1 GCA_013695295.1 Actinomycetota bacterium
GCTTGTGCACGAGCCGGGTCAGCGCGAGGGCGATCTCCCTCGTGACGATCCCGGTGAGGTGGATCGACTCCCAACCGGCCTCGGGCGCCGAGAGGCTCTCGCCGCGGAGGCGGAAGCCGAGCCTGAACGCCCCTTGGTCCTTGCGCGGGCGCACCGGGTCGAGGGCGATCCGCCGGCCGCCCCGCTCGACCGTGAGCGAGACGGGGCGCCCACCGGAGCGTTGGATCCGGAGCGGGATCTCGGCCGGGCGCACAGACACCCCGTCGATCGCGACGATCCGGTCGCCGGGCTGCAGCCCAGCGGTAGCGGCCGGCCGTCCGGGCAGCACCTGGTCGACCGTGCGCGTCGCCTTCCCGCCACCGACCATGAACAGGGCCGCGAAGAGCGCGATCGCGAAGACGGCGTTCGTGGCCGGGCCGGCGAAGATGACGACCACCCGCTTCCAGATCGGCTGGCGCCAGTAGGCCTCGCGGCCGAGCGAGTCGTCGAGCTCCTGCACGCCGCGGGCCGCTGCCTTGATCGCCTCGGGGCCGAGCGAGGCCTCGGCGATCGCCTTTCGCAACTCCTCCAGCTCGCGTCGCGCCTCGTCCGTCTCACCCGCATCGAGCCTCCGCTTCAGCCGCTCGATCGGCGAGACGAGCTCGGGGGCCTCGCGCAGGGCCCTTGCGAAGTGCCCGTCCGCGTCGCGCCCGATCGGGCGGTGCATGCCGGGTATCTTCACGTAGCCGCCGAGGGGGATTGCCCCGATGCCGTACTCGACGCCGTTGCGAGTCGTCTTCGCCACCAGCGGCCCGATTCCGAGCGCGAACCGGCGCGGTCGCATGCCGACCGCGAGCGCGGTCAGGAAGTGTCCCAGCTCGTGGACGAGGATCAGGCCCGCCAGGCCGACGATCGCGATCGTGAGGTTCATGCGGGCTGGAGCGCGCGCTCGGCGAGCCGCCGTGCCTCCCGGTCGGCGGTCGTCAGATCGTCGAGGTCCCGCGCGGGCGTGCCGTCGACCGAGCCGAGCACGGCCTCGACGGTCTCGGCGATCGCCAGGAACGGAAGCCGGCCGCGCAGGAACGCCTCGACCGCCACCTCGTTCGCCGCGTTGTAGGCGCACGGGTAGGTGCCGCCGAGCTCCCCGGCTTGGCGGGCGGTGGCGAGCAGGGGGAACGTCTCCAGGTCCGGGGCCGAGAACTCGAGCGCCGGGCCGCTCGCGAGGTCGAGCGGAGACAGCGGCGTCGCCGCACGCTCCGGATACGTGAGTGCGAACGAGATCGGCACCCGCATGTCCGGGTAGCCCAGGTGCGCGAGTGAGGCGCCGTCGCGGAACCGGACAAGGGCGTGGACGACCGAGGTCGGGTGGATCACGACCTCGAGGCGGTCGTACGGGAGGCCGAAGAGGTAGTGCGCCTCGATCAGCTCGAGCCCCTTGTTCGCGAGCGTCGCCGAGTCGACGGTGATCTTCGGGCCCATGCTCCAGGTCGGGTGCTCGAGGGCCTCCTCGGGCGTCACCTCCTCGAGCTCCGCGCGGCCCCGGCCGAAGAAGGGCCCGCCCGAAGCGGTGAGGACGAGCCCCTCGACGGTTTCGGAAGGGCGGCCCTCGAGGCACTGGAAGGCGGCCGAGTGCTCGCTGTCGACCGGCAGCAGCAGACCGCCCCCGCGCCGCCGGGCCGCCAGGGCGAGCTCGCCCGCAGCCACGAGGCTCTCCTTGTTCGCGAGCGCGAGGTCGACGCCTTGCTCCAGAGCCCAGAGGGTCGCTGCGGCGCCCGCGAAGCCGACGACCGCGTTCAGCACCAGGTCCGGCTCCGCTCGCTCCAGGAGCTCGGTCAGATCGCCTCCGACCTGCGTCAGCGGCGCGAGGCCAGAGATCTCCTGAGAGCCCGAGGCGGCGGCCACCAGCTCGAGGTCGGGATGGGCCGCGACGATCTCGAGTGCCTGCCGGCCGATCGATCCGGTCGCGCCGAGCAGGGCGATCCGCTTCACGGGAGGCAGTGTACGGACAGGCTTTAGAGCTCCTAGGCCCCTAGGCCCCGCCGAAGGCGAGGATCGTGAAGAACGCGGCGGCGCCGACGAAGAGCAGCGAGTCGATCCGGTCGAGCATGCCGCCGTGGGCGGCGAGGAGGCGACCGGTGTCCTTCACGTTCAGGTCCCGCTTCAGGAGCGACTCGAAGAGGTCTCCTAGCGCGGCCGCCATGGCGATCACGCCGCCGAGGACGAGTGAGCGCCAGCCCGTTACCGGGAAGTCCGTCTTGTAGAGGACGATCCAGGTTGCGAAGATCGCTGCGGCGGAGCCGGCCACGAAGCCCTCCCACGTCTTGCCGGGGGAGATGCGGGGCGCCATCCGGTGGCGCCCGAAGATCCGCCCGGCGAAGTACGCGGCCGTGTTGGCTGCGAAGTCCGCGATCAGCACTGCATAGAGGGCGAGCCGGCCCTCCTGGGGCAGGTCGCGGATCAGGACGAGATGGGCGAGCCCGAGGCCGATCCACCCCACCCCGAGCATCGTCGAGCCGACGGCCACGGTCGCCGACTGACGGGTCTCCGAGAGCCCCTTCAACAGGAAGGCGAGCGGCAGCGTGCTGAGGAAGCCTGCGACCATCCACTGCGATCCGCCCGCCGCGGCGCCGACGATTGCTGCGACGGTGCCGACGTAGCCCGCGATCACGACCGGCCGGAGCGGGCGCGTCAGGCGGTAGAACTCGTGCAGCGCCAGGAGTGCCGCGGCCAGAGTCAAAGCGAGCAGCCAGCCGCCGCCGTAGTGGACCGCGAGCAGCACGACTGGGAGGCCGACGGCCGAGACGACGAGACGGGAGACGAGGGGGCTCACCGGCCGCCGAACCGCCGCCGCCGGCTCGCGTAGGCCTCGAGGGCGTCGCGGAGGTCGTCCGCGCCGAAGTCCGGCCAGAGCGTGTCCACGAACACGAGCTCGGAGTAGGCGAGCTGCCAGAGCAGGAAGTTCGAGATCCGTAGCTCGCCCGACGTGCGGATCAGCAGGTCCGGATCCGGGAGCTCGGGCGCGTAGAGGTGGGAGGCGAAGAGCGCCTCGTCGACCTCCTCTGGCCGGGCTCCGGCCTCGATCAGGCGTCGCGCAGCGGCGACGAGCTCGGCCCGCCCCCCGTAGTCGAACGCGATCCAGAGGGCCAGCCGGTCGTTTGCCTCCGTCTGCCGCTCCATCGCGCGCATTCGCTCGTCGAGCTCCGGTGGCGTGCGGTCGTGCCGACCGATGAAGCGCGTGCGGACGCCCTGCCGAGCCAGGTCCGGCAGCTCGCGGTCGATCGTCTCGCCGAAGATCTCCATCAGCGCACGGACCTCCTCCGCCGGCCGGGTCCAGTTCTCCGTGGAGAACGCGTACACGGTCAGCGACTGGACGCCGAGGTCGATCGCCGCCTCGACCGTCCGCCGGAGCGCCCGCGTGCCCTCGCGATGGCCCTCCGCGACGGGAAGCCCCCGGCGAGCGGCCCAGCGCCCGTTGCCGTCCATGATGATCGCGAGGCTCTTGGCCTCGCCAAGCGCCTGCTCGGGCCCGGTTTGACCGGCCATAGCCCTAGTGCTCGGTCCGGAAGGTGTCGCGCGCCCTGGCAGTTGCGAAGCGGCGCCGTTCGGCGTCCTCAGTCGCGCTCAGACGACGGGCAGATGAGCGCTTCCTGCGTCCTTGATCGTCGTGCTTTTCGCGCGCCAGGATCATCACCGAGCTTCCGGATCGAGCATCTAGCTTCCGGCCGGGAGCTCAGACCTCCATGATTTCGGCTTCCTTGCGCTTCAGCAGCTCGTCGATTCGACCGACGTGCTCGTCGGTGAGCTTCTGGACGCGCTCCTCCGCGCGGCGCTCGTCGTCGTCGCCGACCTCGCCGTTCACGACCAGCTCCTTCAGGTGGTGGATCGCGTCGCGCCGGACGTTCCGGACGGCGATCCGGCCGTCCTCGGCCAGCTGGCGGACGACCTTCACGAGCTCCTTACGCCGCTCTTCGGTCAGCTGCGGGATCGGGAGGCGGACAACCTTGCCGTCGTTCGACGGTTGCAGGCCGAGCTCGGACTCCTGGATCGCGCGCTCGATCGCCTTGAGCGAGCCCGGGTCGAACGGCTGGATGCTGAGCGTCCGCGGATCGGGGACGTTGATCGTCGCGAGCTGCTTGAGCGGCGTTCGCGTGCCGTAGTAGTCGATCTCGATCCGGTCGAGAAGGGCGGTCGAGGCACGGCCGGTGCGGACGGTGTTGAACTCGGTGTGGGTACTCTCGATCGAGCGGTCCATGCGTCGGGAGGCGTCCTGCAGCAGCTCGTCGATCATGTGGGCCCTCCTGGGTCGCCGGGGGTCGAGATGATCGTGCCGACGCGCTCGCCGCGAATGACCCGACCGACGTTTCCATCGGCGAGCGCGAAGACGTGGATCGGCAGGCCATTGTCCATGCAGAGCGACAGCGCCGTCGTGTCCAACACCCGCAGGCCGCGCTCGATCGCCTCGAGGTGCGTGAGCGCCGGCAGGAACTCCGCGTCGGGGTCGAGGTGCGGGTCGCCCCCGTAGACACCCTCGACGGCGTTCTTCGCCATCAAGATCACCTCGGCGCCGATCTCGAGCGCCCGAAGCGCCGCCGCCGTGTCGGTCGTGAAGAACGGGTTCCCGGTGCCGGCCGCGAAGATGACCACACGGCCCTTCTCCAGATGCCGGATCGCACGGCGCCGGATGTACGGCTCGGCCACCTCGGACACCTCGATCGCCGACTGGACGCGCGTGTCGAGACCGTGGCGCTCGAGGGCGTCCTGGATCACGAGCGAGTTGAGCACCGTCGCGAGCATGCCGGCGTAGTCCGCCGTCGCCCGGTCCATGCCGGCTGCAGCCGCCGCGAGGCCGCGGTAGATGTTGCCGGCGCCGACGACGATGGCGAGCTCGACGCCGGTCTCGTGCACCTCGGCGAGCTCGGCGGCGACGGCCTCGACGCACGCCGGGTCGGTGCCGTAGGGCAGCTCGCCCATCAACGCCTCGCCCGAGAGCTTCAGCAGCACCCGGCGGAACACCGACCCCGAGCGCTCGGGCGCCGCGGCCTGTCGGGGGCTCGCCGCCACGCGCCTACTCTGACACGGAGAGCCGCACGAAGTCGACGACCTCCATGCCCGCCTCGGACAGCGCCTTGGTCACCGTGAGCGACGTGTCGTAGATCCACGTCTGGTCCGCCAGGACCGACTGGGCGAAGAAGCGCTTGGAAAGCATCCCCTCCATGATCTTCGGGCGGACGGCCTCCGGCTTCGAGACGACGTCCGGGAGCTTCTCGTAGATCGCAAGCTCGGCGTCGACGTGATCGGGTGGCACCTGCTCCCGCGTCCCCCAGCGGGGGGCCGCGGAGGCGATGTGCATCGCCAGGCGGCGGGCGTCCTCCGCCTTTCCGCCCCGCACCTTGACGAGGACCCCGAGCTTCCGCGCCGGTGGATGCACGTAGGCGGAGACGGTCTCCCCGTCGCCGGCCTCGAACCTGGCCGCGCCCCGGACAGCAATGTTCTCCCGCAGCCGTGCCGCGACCTCGACGCGCTCGTCCTCCAGCGCCGAAACCCCGTCAGGCCCGTCACGGTCGACCGTCTGCAGCACGAGCTGCGCGAAGCCGAGGAACTCCTCGTTACCTGAGACGGGCTCGGTCTCGCAGCCGATCGCGACGAGCGTGCCCTGGCCGGGCGAGAGCCGTTCGAGCACCCTGCCCTCGGTCGTCCCCCGACCGGCTTGTTTCAGCGCGAGCGAGACCCCGCGCTCGCGGAGCAGGGTCTTCGCCTGCTCGAGGTCGCCCTCGGTCTCGACGAGCGCGCGCTTGCAGTCCATCATCCCGGCGCCGGTTTGCTCGCGAAGGTCCCTGACGAGGGTGGCCGGGATCTCAACCATCGGTCTCGGCATCCGGGCCCGGCTGCTCGGGCGCCGCGGCCTCCCCGGCCGGCGACTCGGGCTCGGGCTCGGGCTCGGCCTCGGCGTCCGGCGGCTCGGGCTCGGGCCCGGCCTTAGCGTCCGGCGGCTCGGGCTCGGGCTCGGCCTTAGCGTCCGGCGGCTCGGGCTCGGGCCCGGCCTCGACGGCTCGCTCGCCCTGAGCCAGCACCTCGTACGCGGGGTCGGTCGAGACGTCCGGCGGAGCGTCGCCGGTGGGCTCCGCAGGCGCCGGCGTCGTCAGCTCCTGCTCCGTGACCTTCGTCGTTCCGGCGGCGATGCCGTCTGCGAGCACGCGCGCGATCAGCCCGCACGAGCGGATTGCGTCGTCGTTGCCCGGGATCACGAAGTCGGCCTCGTCGGGGTCGCAGTTCGTGTCCACGAGGGCGACGATCGGCAGGCCGAGCCGGCGGGCCTCACGAACGGCGAGCTGCTCCTTGCGGAGGTCGATGATGAAGACGGCCTCCGGCTGGCGTCTCATGTCCGCGACTCCGCCGAGGTTCGCCTCGAGCTTCTCGAGCTCGCCGGCCATGGCGATCCGCTCCTTCGCCGGCAGCAGGTCGAGCTGGCTCTCCTCCTTGAGGCGCCGGAGCTCGTGCAGCCGCTCGATCCGGTCCGAGATCGTCCGCCAGTTCGTGAGCAACCCGCCGAGCCAGCGATGGTTGACATAGGGCATCCCGACGCGCTTGGCCTGCTCCGAGACGGCGTCCTGCGCCTGCTTCTTCGTGCCGACGAAGAGCACGGAGCCGCCGCGATCGGCGACGGCTCGCCCGAAAGCATGGGCCTCTTCCAGCAGCTCGAGCGTCTGCTGGAGGTCGATGATGTAGATCCCCCCGCGCTCGCTGAAGATGAACCGCTTCATCTTCGGGTTCCAGCGGCGGGTCTGGTGGCCGAAGTGCACTCCGGCCTCGAGTAGCTCTCGCATGGAGACGACGGACACGGGCACAGCCCCTCTCTTCGGTTTCGATGTCGCTGCTACCGGCGGGCGCGGGTGGAACCGGCGCTCCGTCAGGGAGCCGGCACCACCACCCGGGCCTGGCCGCCGGGTCGGGAGATGGACAGCGGATGCTACCAGCGCATCCTCAAGAGCTTCTCAGGCGGTTTGACCCCGCGCTCGCTCGAGAGCGGCCTGCAGATCGGCGGGCAAGGGCGAGGACAGGTCGACGCGCTCGCCCGTGAACGGATGGTCGAAGGCCAGCCTGGCCGCGTGCAGGAACTGCCGGCTCAGGCCGGGCAAGGGAGCGCCGTAGGCCGGATCGCCGGCGACGCGGAGGTCGATCGCCGCGAGGTGGACGCGGATCTGGTGGGTCCTGCCTGTCTCGAGCGTCAGGTCGAGCAGCGTGTGCGAGGGCAGAAGCTCGACCACCTCGAAGTGCGTCACCGCTTCACGCGGCTCGTCGGTGTCCAGCGATCGCCTCGTCGGCTCCGTGCGATCACGGCCGATGGGTGCCTCGATCGTGCCCCGGCGTGAGCGCGGCCGGCCCTGGACGAGCGCGAGGTAGCGCCGCTCGAGCCCACGGCGGCGGACGAGCGCGGAGAGGCGCTCGTGAGCCTCCTCGCTGCGCGCCACGACGAGCAGGCCCGACGTGCCGCGATCGAGGCGGTGCACGATCCCGGGCCGGCTCGGGTCGGGACCGCCGGCAGCACCCAGGCCGAGCAGGCTCTGGACGAGCGTTCCCGTCGGACGGCCCGCCCCCGGGTGGACGGCGAGGCCGGCTGGCTTGTCGACGACCAGGAGGTGGCCGTCCTCGTAGGCGATCCGGACGTCGAGGGCCTCCCGCACGAGCTCCCCGGCCGGCGGCGGCGCTTCGAGCTCGACCTCCTCCCCGGCCGACAATCGGTGACTCTTCAAGCGCGGGGTCCCGTCGACGCGGACTCCCGCGGCGACGGCCCGCTCGGCGGCGGACCGGGAGCCGAGCTCCGGGAGGCCCGCGAGGAACCGGTCGAGCCGCATCCCGTCCGCCTCGGGCGGGACGAGACGCCGCAGCGTCCCGCCGCTACCGGGCAGCGCCGAAGAAGTGCGGCCCGGTGCCCTCGCCCGTGCGCGGGGGCCGGTCGGCGGCGACGAGCCCGAGGAGCAGGATGCCCACTCCGATCACGATGAAGCTGTCGGCGAGGTTGAACGCCGGCCAGTACCGGAAGTCGAGGAAGTCGGTCACGTGCCCGAGCCGGATCCGGTCGGCCAGGTTCGCGAGGCTACCGCCGATCAGCAGGCCGAGCGCGGTGGGCAGGACGGGATGCCTGGCGCCCGACCGGGCGAAGAACAACAGCATCCAGCCGACTGCGAGCGCGGTCAGCACCGTCACGATCGCGGTCGCGCTCGCGAAGAGCCCGAAGGCGATCCCGGAGTTCTGGACGTGGTGGATCGAGAACGGCCCTGCGACGTGCA
Source organism: Actinomycetota bacterium (assembly GCA_013695295.1). Lineage (GTDB taxonomy): Bacteria > Actinomycetota > Thermoleophilia > Gaiellales > Gaiellaceae > JACDAS01. The sequence continues at coordinate 8,268 of JACDAS010000266.1, forward strand.
CCTCGCCGTCGAGCCCGAGCGTGCCGACGACGAGCTGCTTCGTCAGCTGGTCGGCGGCGAGCGCGGCTCCCGCGACCGCCGCGAGCCCGAGCCACTGGCTGGACTGCGCTCCGAGCGGGCGCTCGGCCGCCGAGATCGGGGCAAGCCCGTTCGGCGTCGACCCCATGCGTATCTCCACGGCCCCGGCGGGCGCTCAGCCCCGCTCGTCCCTCCGCCTGCAGTCGATGCACTGGGCCGTCGAGGG
>JACDAS010000279.1 GCA_013695295.1 Actinomycetota bacterium
GCCCGTCCGCTTGCTCGCCACGCGACCCCGCCCGTGCGCGGCGCACGGCGGCCCCGTGGACCTGACGGTTCATCGCGATCCGCCACGGCTCGGCCCCGACGGCAGCGCACAGGCGGGCGCGGTTCGCCTCGACGCTCGCGGGTGTGTCCGCAGTCAGCAGCCCGAGGTTGAGGCTCGCGAAGCGGCCGGTGCTGACGCCGCCGACGCGGGTCGAGAAGGCGATCTCGTAAGCGCCCGACGACTCCCAGCGCAGAAGCGGCGGCTGCCCGCTCACGCGCTCGCGATCAGCGCCCGGGCCGCGGCCAGCTCCGAGTCGCGCCCGTCGAGCTGCCCGTTCAACTTCCGCCGCCTGAGCTCCGCGAGTACCTCCCCCACCCGCGGGGACTCCCGCAGGCCAAGCTCGGCGAGGTCGGCCCCACCGATCTCGAGCCGGACCGAGCGGAGCCGCTCGAAGTAGGTGCGCAGCGGCTCGAGCTCCTCGGTCGCGAGCGCGAACAGCGGCGCGTCCGGGGCGTAGGGCTCGGCGAGCGCGACCACCTCCGCAGGATCGGCCGGCCGCCCGAGCGCCTCGACGAGGCGAGGCCCGACGGTCACGGCGGCGGCGATCTGCTCGCCGTCGCGGGCGCTCACCTCCAGCCGCCGGAGCCACTCGTAGACCTCGTCCGGAGGGAGCCGTCGGGCGACCGCCGCCAGTCCGAGCCGCCAGAGGGGTACCTCCAGGCCGAACTCGTCGTTCAGCGCGGCCAGGCGCTCGAAGAGAGCCACCGCCTGACCGTCTGCAGCCAGGTGCGGGTGGACCGCGCCGTCGGCCCCCAGCTGGCCGAGCCGAGCGATCGACCGGGCCGCGCCGGGCTCGGAGAGCAGGAGGATCAGCTCGTCGCGTAGCCGGGCCGAGGAGAGGTCGCCGACCAGGCCCATCTCGATGCAGCCCCTCGCCAGGCGGAGGGTGTGCTCCTCCATCGAGAACCCGTACCGGCTCTCGTAGCGAACGGCGCGGAAGATCCGGGTCGGATCGTCGACGAAGGAGAGGTTGTGGAGGACCCGGATCGTCCCCGCCTCCAGGTCGCGGCGGCCCTCGAACGGGTCGACGAGCCGGCCGAAGTCGTCGGCCTTGAGCGAGGCTGCCATCGCATTGATCGTGAAGTCGCGCCGGAAAAGATCCTCTCGGATCGTCGCGTGCTCGACGGCCGGGAGGGCCGCAGGCGCGGCGTAGAACTCGGTTCGCGCCGTCACCACGTCGACACGTTCGCCTTCGCCGTAGCAGATCACGGCCGTGCCGAACTTGCGGTGTGCTCGCAGGCGGCCGCCGAGGATGCTCGCGAGCGTCTCGGCGAGCTCGATCGCATCTCCCTCGACTGCGACGTCGACGTCGAAGCTCTGCTCGCCGAGCAGGATGTCCCGCACCGTCCCGCCAACGAGGTAGATGCCGGGGTACGGGTCGCCCGCCGCTCCGACCGCCTCGAACACGGGCGAGAGCCGGTGCAGGCGCTCGAGCTCGCCCGCCAGGCTCTGGGCCTCGGCCGGCTCCTCGGTGCCGGCGGCTCCGAGCTCGCGGAGCAGGTCGCTGCGCGTGACGACGCCCGCGACGCGGTCGTCGCGGAGCACGGCCACCCTCCCCTCGGCCGAGCCGGCGAGCAGGCGGTGAACCTCCGGCAGCGGGGTGTCTTCGTCGCAGGTCGGGACGCGCGAGGTCATGATCCCGCGCACGGGGGCGTGTGCGAGCCCGTGTCCGACCGCGCGGTCCAGGTCTTCTCGGTCGACCGCGCCGACGAGCCGATCGTCCTCCAGCACGAGGATCCCGCTCTGGCCGTAGCGCTGGCAGACGACCATCGCGTGGGCGACGGACTCCTCGGGGGACACCGAGCGCACGGGGCGGGACATTGCGTCCCGGGCGACCGCGGGACTCCGGATCGCCCCTGCGAGTGCCCGCTCGACCTGCTCCCGCGCCTCCGGCAGCGCCGTCCGGAGGATCGCCGACGAGGCCTGCACGTGCCCCCCGCCGCCGACGGCGCTCGCGGCCGTCGAGGCGTCGAGCTGCGGGGTGCGGCTACGGATGACCGCGAAGACGCGGCCGTCCATCTCGACGAGGAGGGCGAGCGCGCGGCAGTCGGTCAGGTCGACGAGCTTGTGGGCGAGCGTCGAGATCCCCTCGACGTAGGTCGGCCAGGCAACGGCGGCGAGGAGGATCTCGAGCCCCTGGACCTCGATCTGCTCGAGCGAATCGAGCAACGCGTCCAGCAGCCGGCGCTCGTCCTCTGAGAGCGGCAGGTGCAGGTAGTGGGCGACCTGGTCCTGAAGCGCTCCGTGGCGCAGGCACCACGCGAGCGCGTCCGCGTCTCGCTGTGTCGTGCTCGGGTAGGTCAGCGAGCCGGTGTCCTCGTGGATACCGAGCGCGAAGGCCGTCGCCTCGGCCGGCGTGACCGCGAGCTCGCGCTCGGCGAGGATGCCGACCAGGGTCGTGCAGAGCGCCCCGTCCCGCGAGAGGAATGCCGACTCGGCCGAGATCCACTCGGGTGCGGAGTCTCCGTGGTGGTCGAAGACGACCTTCTCGACCGACGGGTCGAGAGCGACCTGCTCGAGCTCGCCGAGGCGGGCGGCGTTCGTCGTCTCGACGATGATCAGACGCCGGATGCGGTCGAGCTCGAGGCGACCGGCCTCGACGATCCGGAGCTCGTCGGCATGCAGGCGGTGGAACTCGCGGACGTTTCGGTTCAGCGAGCCGGAGAGGCAGATCGCAGCGTTCGGGTAGAGAAGCCGTGCGGCGAGCATCGCTCCGAAGGCGTCGAAGTCGGTGTTGCCGTGGGTTGCGATTACCTCGTCGGCCCGCACCGCTCCATTGTGCCCGCCGGGCGCGAAGGGCTCCGCGGCCCGGGCTCGCGGCTCGAGCGGGTAGGCCCGGCCCCTAGAGCAGCGCGACCGCCTCGATCTCAACGAGCGCACCGGAAGGGAGCTTCGAGATCTCGACCGTCGAGCGGGCCGGCGGCTCGTCCCCGACGTGCCGCGCGTAGACGCTGTTCATCCCCTGGAAATCGCCCAGGTCGACGAGAAAGACCGTCGTCTTCACGATCCGCTCGAGGCCCGACCCCGCTGCCTCGAGGATCGCTCGGAGGTTCGCGAACACCTGCTCGGTCTGCTCCTCGATCGTGCCGCCGAGGAGCTCAGTCTCTCCAGGGCGAAGTGCGAGCTGCCCCGACACGAAGACGAGGCCGCCGGCGGCGATTGCCTGAGAGTAGGGCGCTCCCTGGAAGGGGGCCGGGGCTGCTTCGGTTCGAACGACGGACCTCTCCCGCATCAGGACTCCCGTGGAGTGCGCTGGCGGCACGCCTGCGCGAGGGCAACGCCGAGTGCCTTGAAGATGGCGTCGAGCACGTGCGTCGGGTCGGAGCCGTCGATCAGGCGTAGGTGGAGCGTCAGCCCCGCGCCCTCGGCCAGCTCGTGGAGGAACCGGGAGACGAGGTCGGTGTCGAGGCCGCCGACCCGCTCGTCCGAGAAGTCGACGTTGGCGACGACGAGCGGCCGGCCGGAGGCCTCGAGAGCGACGTGAGCGAGCGCGTCGTCAGCGGGCACCACTGCCGACCCGTGGCGGCGCGCGCCCTCGGCGCGGAGCGCCTCGAAGAGCGCCTCGCCGAGGGCCTGGCCAGCGGCGACCACTTCGGCCTCGGCGCCGCCCGGAGCCACCTCGAGGGCGAGCTCGAACGAGGCGTACTCGGCCAGGAGCGTCAACAGGTGGTCGAGGACCGGAAGCCCCGTCGCGACGTTCGCGCGGCCCGTCGCGGCGAGCTCGGCATGCGCGCGCAGGCGCGGGCCTTCCACCTCCGCCCGCTCCGCCACGTCCGCTACCCCTCGACCCGGTCGATCCGGGCCCCGAGCGCGCGGAGGCGCTCGTCGATTCGCTCGTAACCGCGGTCGATCTCGCCGATGTTGCCGATCGTGGAGGTCCCCTCCGCACAGAGGCTCGCGATCAGCATCGCCATCCCGGCGCGGATGTCCGGGCTTGTCAGCCGCTGCCCGTAGAGCTTCGCCGGCCCCGTGACGACGGCGCGGTGCGGATCGCAGAGGATGATCCGGGCGCCCATCGAGACGAGCTTGTCGACGAAGAAGAGGCGGTTCTCGAACATCTTCTCGAAGATGAGGATCGTCCCGCGCGCCTGGGTCGCGACCGCGAGCGCGATCGAGGTGAGGTCGGCGGGGAAGGCGGGCCACGGCCCGTCCTCGATCTTCGGAATCTGCCCGCCGAGGTCGTCCTGGATCACGAGCTCCTGGCCCGGCGGGACGCGCACGCTCGCCTCCCCGAGCTCGACCTGGATCCCGAGGCGCTCGAACGCGGGCAGGATCGGAGCGAGATCCTCCACTCTGACGGAGTCGATCGTGACGTCTCCGCCCGTGACGGCGGCCAGGCCGATGAAGCTCGCCACCTCGATGTGCTCCGGCGCGATCCTCCACTCGCCCCCGCGCAGGCCCTCGACGCCGCTGATCCGCAGGACGTTCGAGCCGATGCCGTCGATCTCGGCGCCGAGGTGGACGAGGAAGCGGCAGAGATCCTGGATGTGCGGCTCGCAGGCGGCGTTGCTGATCACGGTCTCGCCGGGGGCGAGGGACGCCGCCATGACCGTGTTCTCAGTGGCCATCACGCTCGCCTCGTCGAGGAAGATGCTCGCGCCCCGAAGCCCGGCTGTCCGCATCTCGTAGCGCTCGCCGATCTCGATCTCGACGCCGAGCTGCTCGAGCGCATGGATGTGCGGGTCGAGGCGACGACGGCCGATCACGTCGCCTCCGGGGGGAGGCACGCTCGCACTGCCCGTGCGGGCAAGCAGTGGGCCAGCGAGCAGAAACGACGCACGGATGCGGCTCGCGAGCTCCTCGTCGAGCTCGGCCGTCGTGACCGAGCCAGCCTGAACGCGCAAGACGTTCTCCCCGCACCACTCGACCTCTGCCCCGAGGCCTGCCAGCAGCTCGACCATCGTCTGCGCGTCACGGATCCGGGGCAGGTTGTGGAGCACGATCGGCTCCTCGCTCAGCAGGCAGGCAGCGAGGATCGGCAGGGCGCCGTTCTTGTTGCCAGCCGCCGTGATCCGGCCGTTCAGCGGCCGCGACCCCTCGATCACGAACGCCTCGGCGAGCTCGTGGGCAACCGCGGTCTGCATGACGCGGGCTATCCTAGCCACCCCCATGGAGATCACCAGAGACAGGGCCTGGGAGACGCTCACGCGCTACACGCAGAGCGAGTCGCTCCGTCGCCACGGGCTCGCCGTCGAGGCCGCCACGCGAGCCTACGCACGGCGGTTCGAGGCCGACGAGGAGCTCTGGGGAGTGACGGCGCTCCTGCACGACTTCGACTACGAGCTCCATCCGACCCTCGACAAACACCCCCAGGACGGGGCGCCGATCCTGCGCGAGGAGGGCTATCCGGACGAGGTGATCGAGGCGATCCTCTCGCACGCGGAGCACCTCTCCCTGCCCCGGGACACCCTGCTCAAGCGCACGCTTTTCGCCTGCGACGAGCTCTCCGGCTTCGTCCACGCCTGCGGGCTGGTGCGCCCGGACGGGATCGAGACCCTCGAGCCGCGGTCGGTGCGGAAGAAGCTCAAGCAGCCCTCGTTCGCGGCCGGCGTCCACCGCGACGAGGTCTACAAAGGTGCCGAGGAGCTCGGCGTGCCGCTCGACGAGCACGTCGCCTTCGTCATCGGCGCGCTGCGAGGAGTCGCCGGCGAGCTCGGGTTGAGAACGGCGACGCCGGCGTGAGCGCGCAACTGCAGGCGATCGGCCTCGTCGTCTCGGATCTCGCGGCCTCGCTTCGCTTCTACCGCACGCTCGGGCT
>JACDAS010000283.1 GCA_013695295.1 Actinomycetota bacterium
CGCTGCGCCTGCATCAGCAGGGTCTGCAGCGAGGCCCTCGTGATCACCTTGTCGCCGACCTTCGCGACCCCGTCCTTCGGGATCGAGCCGCCACCACCGCCGCAACCTGCTGCGAGCAGGGAGAGCAGCGCGGCGAGAAGGAGGAGCGGACGGGCGTAATTCCTCATGAAAAATGCGCCCTGGCAGCGGTTTCGCTCACGCTGCACGACGCGCGTCGAGTATAGCATCGACGAGCTGCACCGCCCCGGCGAAGCCGCCCTCGGGGCTCAGCCGCCCCGCGTCGCGCAGCGAGAGCTCGCGGTTTCCGCTGCTGTAGACGGCCGTGTCGACCGCGACCCTGAGCTCGCGGAGCTCGCCGGAGCCGAGCACGAGCGGGCCGACAGTCGCCCGCCCGGCGCGGTACACGAGGTAGTCGGCGCCGAGCGTGGCGAGCTTCAGCTTCGCCTCCTGAACCCGGAACAGATTCTCGACCGGCTCCGGGACGGGCCCGAAGCGGTCCTCCAGCCCAGCACGGAGCTCACGCAGCTCGTCCTCGGACTCGGCGAGCGCGAGCCGCCGGTGGAGGTCGATCTTCTGCGCCTCGGACGAGACGTACGTGGCAGGGACGTAGGCGTCGACCTGGGCCTCGACCCGCACAGGCCGGCCCACCAACCGGCGCTGGCCCGAGAGCTCCGCCACGGCCTCGCCGAGCAACTCGACGTAGAGCTCGAACCCGAGCGCGGCCACGTGCCCGGACTGCTCGGCGCCGAGCAGGTCGCCGGCTCCACGGATCTCGAGGTCGCGCATTGCGATCGCGAACCCCGCGCCGAGCTCGGTGTGGTCTGCGAGGGTCGCGAGCCGGGCGCGGGCCTCGGGGGAGAGCTCGCTCGCCGCCGGGTAGAAGAGATAGGCGTGCGCGAGGACGTCGGAGCGGCCGACGCGCCCCCTGATCTGGTAGAGCTGGGCCAACCCGAGCGTATCGGCCCGCTCGACGACCAGCGTGTTCGCCTCCGGGATGTCGAGTCCGGACTCGATGATGGTGGTCGACACGAGGACGTCCGCGTCGCCGCGCAGGAACGCGAGCATCCGCTCCTCGAGCTCGCGCTCGCGCATCTGGCCGTGCGCGACGAGGATGCGGAGATCCGGGCACAGCTCCTGGAGCTTGCGCGCCGCCTCGTCGATCGTCTCGACCCGGTTGTGGAGGTAGAACGACTGCCCCCCGCGAGCCTGCTCGCGCTCGAGCGCGGTCCTGACGAGCTCCTCGTCCCACTCGCCCACGTGTGTCCGGATCGGCCGGCGCCCCTGAGGCGGGGTCTCGATCACCGAGATGTCCCGCAGCCCGGCGAGCGACATGTGCAGCGTGCGCGGGATCGGCGTGGCGGAGAGGGCGAGCACGTCGACCTCGAGGCGCAGCGCGCGCAGCAGCTCTTTCTGTGCTACCCCGAAGCGCTGCTCCTCGTCGGCGATGACGAGTCCGAGCTCCTTCGGGACGACGTCGCGCGAGAGCACCCGGTGCGTGCCGATCAGGACGTCGACCCTGCCGGCGGCGAAGTCGGCGAGCGCCTGCTTCAGCTCCGCAGGCCTCCGGAAACGAGAGACCATCTCGACTCGCACGGGGAAGTCGCGATAGCGATCGCGAAAGGTGTGCCAGTGCTGCTCGGCGAGGATCGTGGTCGGCACCAGCATCAGCGTCTGCTTGCCGTTCAAGGCGACCGCGAACGCGGCCCGGACCGCCACCTCGGTCTTGCCGAAGCCCACGTCGCCGCAGACGAGCCGGTCCATCGGGCGTGGTGCCTCGAGGTCCTCTTTCACCTCCTCGATCGCGCGCGCCTGGTCTTCTGTCTCGCGGTACGGAAACTCGGTCTCGAGCCGCTCGAGCCAGTCCGAGGTGAGGTCGTGGGCGAACCCCGACGCCTGCTGGCGGCGCGCGTAGAGGCCGATCAGCTCGGTGGCGAGCTCGCGCACGGACGCGCGGGCCCGCGCCTTCAGGGTGTCCCAGGCCTTGCCGCCGAGCTTCGACAGCGCGGGCGCCCGCGCGTCGGCGCCGATGTAGCGGGAGACCTTGCCGATCTGCTCGTGCGGGACGTAGAGCCGGTCGTCCCCGCGGAACGCGAGGAACAGGTAGTCCCGGGTGACCCCGGCGACCTCCTTCGTCTCGAAGCCGAGGAGCTTGCCGACGCCGTGGTCCTCGTGGACGACGTGGTCGCCCGTCCGCAGCTCGGCGAACGACTGGAGGGCCCGCCCGAGGCGCGCGTCGGCTCTCGGTGGGCGCTTGCGGAAGACCTGCGTGTCCGGCAGCAGGACGAGCCCGAGCTCGCGCCAGACGAAGCCACGCCTCGCGGGCGAGACCGCGAAGAGCACCTCGGCGTCCCGGGGAAGCTCGCCGCCCGGGGCCAACTGCCCCGCCTCGACCTTCCGCAGCAGATTCCGCGTCCGCAGCGCCTCGCCCGCGTGTGGGAACGTGACGACCACGCGGTTGCCGCCGCGGACGAACGAGGCGAGCTCGTTCTCTGCCTCCGCGAGCCCCCGCGCGGTCAGCGCCGGCCGCTGCGCCTCGAAGGCGAACGGCTGGCCCTGGGGAAGCGGATCGAGCTCGCCGACGTCGGCGAGCGAAAGCTCCCGACCGAGCTCCTCGCGCCAGACCTGGCGGACCTCGTCGGCCTGCCACACGAGGTCGGGGCCCCGCGGGAGCGGCGGGACGAGGTCACCCGGCTCCGGCCGCGGCCGCTCCTCGAGCCAGGGCTCGACGAGGTCGAGCCTCCGCTCGGCGGCCGGGTAGATCGCGATTCGCTCGACCGCGTGCAGCGCGCGCTGGGTGAACGGCGAGAAGGCGCGGATGCCTTCGATCTCGTCGCCGAAGAACTCGAGCCGCAACGGCTCGCGGCCCGTGGTCGGGAACACGTCGACGATGCCGCCGCGCACCGCGATCTGACCGCGCTCGTCGACCCGCTCCACGCGCGCGTAGCCCGCGAGCGCGAGGTGCTCTACGACGAGATCGACGCCAGGCTCGTCGCCGGCTGCCAGCTCGAGCGGCGCCGGCCGGGCCCGCC
>JACDAS010000291.1 GCA_013695295.1 Actinomycetota bacterium
AGCCCGAGCAGTCGATCGGCACGGCGAGAGGCCTCTCCCGCGCCGGCACCGGACCCGAGCGCCGCCACCTCGACGTTCTCGCGGACCGAGAGGCCGCGAAACAGGTGCCCGTGCTGGAAGGTGCGCGCGAGCCCGGCGCGGCCCCGGCGGTGCGCGGGCCAGGAGGTGATGTCCTCGCCCTCGAGCGAGACGGTCCCCGAGGTCGGGAAGTCGAAGCCGGTGACGACGTTGACGAGGGTCGTCTTCCCCGCTCCGTTCGGCCCGATCAGGCCGACCACCTCGTGGCGATGCAGCTCGAGGGTCACGTCGGCGAGCGCGCGGACGCCCTCGAAGGCACGAGAGATGCCGGCGGCCCGGAGAGCTTCTCCGGGCCGCCGCTCTGGCTGCGACCCCTCCGAGGCGACTACCCGATCTTCGCCGGGGAGCTCGCCGTGATCCGCCGGAGGTACTTGGCCTTGTTGTTGTTGATCACCATGACGCGGTAGGCGCGTCCGGTAACGCTGTGGAAGCTCGGCGAGAAGCTGACCGAGCCGGAGATCGTCTTCAGCCCCTTGAACTTCTCCATCTGGGCGGCGAGCTTCGCGCCGTCGGTCGATCCGCCGGCCCGGTTGATCGCGGCGACGATCCCCTCGATCGCGGTCGGGCCCTGGACGAAGCTCGCAGTCCCCGGTGCCTTGCCGGCGGCCTTCATCTGCGCCGCGAGCCTGTTGACCGCCGGGTTCGGGTCGTCTCCGAAGGCCGAGGCGTAGGTGACGTAGTAGTAGTTCGTAACCTTCGGCCGCTTCGGGTTCCAGTAGGTGCCGTCGCCGCCCCACGAGTTGAGGATCGGCGTCTTGTTGCCGAGGCTCCGGAGGCCGGCCACGAACTGCGGCAGCTCACCGAACGCGGTCACGAACGAGATCACGTCGGCCTGCTTGCCGTTCACCCGGCTGACGACGCTGTTGATCGTCTTGTCGAACGAGGTGAAGCTGTCCCTGTAGACGACCTTGCCGCCCTTCTCGGTGAACCGCTTCGCGAACGCGTCGTTCGCGTTCTTGAAGTAGACGAGCAGATTGTCCTTGACCACGATCGCCGTCTTCCAGCCGCGCCCGATCGCGTACTCGGCCATCGCCGCGCCCTCGTCCTGCGCCGCGTTGCCGAAGCTGAACGCGAGCTTGCCCTTCGAGCCGAAGCGCTTCGGGCCCATCTGGTCGGTCCCGATGCAGGCGGAGACCGTGAGCTTGCCCGCGTTCAGGCCCTCCTGGATCGCGGGCGTCGCGAAGTCGACGTCGCAGGTGACCATCAGCACGTCCGCGCCCCCCTGGATCAGGTCCGCCGCGGCCTGCTTCGTCTTGGCCGGGTCGAGCTGGGTGTTGATGAACTTGAGCTGCAGCGGACGCCCCTTGACCCCGCCCTTGGCGTTGATCTCCTTGACCTTGATCTGGGCCGCGGCGTAGCCCGGGCCGTCGAACGGGGCCATGTTCTTCGTCAGGTCGCCGGCCCAGCCGATCACGATCGGCTTGGTCGCCGTGTCGCCCGCGGACGTCGCCCCGACGAACGCCGCCAGCGTCGCCATCGCTGCCGCCAGGAGCACCCCTGCGACTGCCCATCTCTTCGAAATGCTCATCCGTCCTCCGTTCGTCGAGGCCCCGAGCGGCAAACACTGACCGAAGCCGGGCCGAGATTCAATGCGGTGCTGCGCCTTCCTCGAACGGAGCTACGGCGACGGGCGGCATAAGGTTTCCGCGTCCCGATGGCTCCGAGGATCTCGATCTGCGAGTTCACGACGCTCACGGCGAGCTTCGAGGAGGACCTGGCGGCGTACGCGGCGGCCGGCGTGCGCGGAATCGGCGTCTGCGAGGTGAAGCTCCCGGCCGACGGAGCGGCGAGGCTGCGCCGGAGCGGGCTCACGGCCACGCACTGCATTCCGGCCGTGCCGTCGATCCTGCCGCTGCCGCCGATGCCCGGGCCCGAGACGCCGGCCGAGCGCGTCGAGGCGCTCTGCGCTGGGATCCGGCGGCTGGCCGAGCTCGGCCCGGACTGCTGCGTCTTCCTGACCGGGCCGGCGGGGGGGCTCGGCCCCGCGGAGGCCAGGCGAGTCGTGCTCGAGGCGATTCCCGTCGTGGCGGAGGCGGCCCGAGTGGCGGGCGTCCGCGCCGCGCTCGAGCCGGTTCACCCGTCCCAGGCGGCGGTCTTCTCGTTCGTCGACTCGCTCGGCGCCGCCCGCGCGCTTCTCGACGAGGCGGGCGCCGACGA
>JACDAS010000292.1 GCA_013695295.1 Actinomycetota bacterium
CCGGGCGGTCCGGTGGCTCAAGGAGCCCTCTTGGGAGAGGGAGAAAGATCGGGTATTCACAATGCGGAATCACAACGTCAGAAAGGCGCGTGCGCTCACGCGCAAGCGCTTCGCTCGAATCAGCCTACTTCTCGCCGTCGTCGTCGTGGCGGGATTCGCCACAGCTCTGGTCGGGGCGAGCACGGCGCGCGCTGCCGTGATCGTCACGATCGATGCGCAGGGTGCGAACGACGAGCCGGGCCAGAAGGATCTGACCCGGTTCACGAGCGACGACGCCAGCCCTGCTGGCCAGCTGCTGGTCAGCTTCAGCCACGACGCGACGGGCTTCACTGGAAGCAACACGGGTGACGGCTGCCTCCTGTTCGATACGGACGGCGACCTGAAGGCCAACTTCTCGCTCTGCACCACGTTCGGCGGCACGCCGGCGACCGAGCTGACCACCAGGCTCTACTCGTGTGGTGACGACTCGGCGTTCAAGTGCACGCAGCCGATCACCGAGCTCAGCGGATTCGCATCGACCTGCGACGTCGCCCAGACGAACACGGATCCCTTTCCCGGTCCGCCCGATTCGGCGCGGGGGGAAGACTACCCAGTCGACACCACCACAACGTGCACGGTCGTGCTCGCGGATTTCGGACTGAACGTGACGGCCACGCTGATCGACGCGTGCTCGTACCCGTCTCAGGAGCCGAACTCCGATCCTTCCGACTGCGTCCTCCAGTCGACCGGCGCTCCAACGGCGGTCACGCTCCGCGCGTTCGCTGCGAGCCGGACGGCGAAGGGCGTCGTGCTCCGTTGGCGGACCGGAGCCGAGACGCAGACCCTGGGCTTCAACATCTTCCGTCAAGTCGGCGCGAAGAAGGTCAAGGTCAACGTGAAGCTGATCGCCGGCTCGAACCTGCTCGGCGGGCAGTCCTACACGTACCTCGCCCGCAACACCGGCGGTGCGCATGCGAAGTACTGGCTCCAGTCGGTTGATCTCAGGGGTGGCCTTCGCTTCCTCGCTTCAGCCACGAGCTAGAGAACCTCACTACGGGTCCGGGCTGCGAGGCTCGGGCCCGGCGGTCTTCACGAAGGGTGGGAGCGGCAGAGGCCGCCCCACCCTTCTTCGGTTGGATCCCGAGGGTGCTAGACACCCCCCGGTACGTGATCCCCTGGTCGGCCTCGGGTTCGACGCCCTGCCTTTACGCTCCGGGGGATGCAGATCCTCGGCCTCGCCTTCGCGGGCACCGCTACCGACCGGCGAGCGGCGATGACCCGGTTCGCGGCCGAGACGCTCGGCCTGGTCAGCCGGCTCGGCCCGGCGGGATGAGCGCGTTCCCCCACGGGCTGCGCGAGCGCGTTCGCTTTCGCGACTGCGACTCGATGGGACACGTCAACAACGCCGTCTACTCGACCTACCTCGAGCAGGCGCGGATCGACCTCCTCGGCGACCTCTCGGAGTTCATCCTCGCGCGCGTCGAGATCGACTTCCGCTCCGAGCTGCACGCCGGCGAGGAGATCGAGGTCGGTACGCGTTGCTCCCGGATCGGCACGAAGAGCTTCGATCTCGAGCACCGGATCGTCGCCGGCGACCGCGTGGTCGCAGACGCCAGGAGCGTGCTCGTCGCCTACGACTACCGGCGTCGGGAGAGCGTGCCGGTGCCCGTGGTGCTGCGGCGCCGGCTGGATGACCTGAAGGCGACCTTCAGCGCCACCCCGGACACGACCGAGGCCGTGACGGACGTCCCCGAGCCGGCATGAGCGCAGCACCCGACGAGCCTGCACCGCGGAGGACGGTCGACGAGCTCCGGAGCCTGCGTCGGCTCGTGGCGCGCCTGTCACAGGGCGTGATCGAGGTCGACCGCGACCTGCTGATCCGCTCGGTCAATCCCTCGGCGGTAAGGCTCTGTCGCGGGGCGCGGCTCGGGCTCGGCGAGCCGCTGCCCGAGCCCTGGGCGGCCTTCTCGCTGCGCGAGTACGCGCGTCGGCTCTTCTCGGGCCCGCCCACGCGCGCCGCCGAGCTGCGCGTGCAAGCCGGCGGCGGCGGAAGCGGCGGCATCTCCGTCTGGGGACTGCCTCCCGGGGGTACGGACCGGGCCGTGCTCGTGATCGAGGAGCGGGGAGGGGGCCGCAGGGAGGCGGCCGAGCGAGAGTTCGTCACGAACGCGGCCCACGAGCTGCGGAATCCGCTCACGGCGATCACCGTCTCGGTCGAGGCGCTGAAGGCCGGCGCGAAGGACGATCCGGAGGCGCGGGAGCGGTTTCTCGACCACATCGACCGCGAATGCGGCCGTCTGGCGCGGCTGACGGAGGCGCTCTTGACCCTCGCGCGCCTCGACACGGGCGAGCAGGAGCCCCGGCTCGACGTGGTCGAGCTCCAGCCACTCCTCGAGCGCGTCGCCGCACGCGTGACGACCAGGCCGGGGGTGGCGCTTGAGGTCTCCTGCGCCCGTGACGTCGTCGTCGTCGCCAACAGCATGCTGCTCGAGCACGCACTGGGGAATCTCGTCGAGAACGCCGCTCGCTACACGCGGGAGGGCCGGATCGAGATCGTGGTGGCGAGTGCCGGGAGCGGCACGCTCGTCGTCGAGGTGTCGGACACAGGACCGGGGCTGCCCGCGGGGGACACCGACCGGCTTTTTCAGCGCTTCGTCCGCGGTCGCGGGCTCCCGGCGGGCGAGGGCTTCGGGCTGGGGCTGGCGATCGCGAATCAGACCGTTCGCGCTGTCGGCGGCACACTGGCGCTCGAGTCGAGGCCGGGCGCGGGGACGACGGCGCGCGTCACCCTGCGCTCGGGCAAGCTGGTGACCGGGTGAGCGACAGCATCCTCGTCGTGGACGACGAGCCGGCTCTCACGGATGCGGTCCGGTACGCCCTGGCGGCCGAGGGGTTCGACGTCGAGGAGGCTGCGGATGGCAGGAGCGCGCTTGCCGCCGCCCGCGAGCGCCGATTCGACGTGATCCTGCTCGACCTCGTCCTCCCCGACCTGTCCGGGATCGAGATCTGCCGCCGTCTGCGCGCCGAGAGTGACGTCCCGATCCTGATGCTGACCGCGCGCGACGCGGAGGTCGACCGCGTGCTCGGGCTCGAGGCCGGGGCCGACGACTACGTCACGAAACCGTTCTCGATGGCGGAGCTCGTGAGCCGCGTGCGGGCGATTCTGCGGCGTCGGGAGCTCGACCGGGGCTCGCGGACCGCCACGGTGCGGCGGGTGGGGGGCCTCGAGGTCGACCTGACCGGGCACCGCGTGATCGTCGACGGCTTGCCGGTCTCGCTGACGCGCTCGGAGTTCAAGCTGCTCGGGCTGCTGACCCGCGAGCCCGAGCGCGTCTTCTCGCGACGTCAGATCATGCAGCACCTCTGGGATAGCGACTTCGTAGGCGACGAGCGGGCCTGCGACATCCACGTCTCGAACCTGCGGCGCAAGATCGAGCGCGAGGGCAAGCCCGACCGGCTCGTGACCGTGCGCGGCGTCGGGTACAAGCTGCTCGAAGTGTGAGCAACTCCACACGGAACCCGTAGCCGGCGGCAAGAGGCGCGGGGCTAGGGTCGGCCGGATGCAAGAGCTCCGTCGGGTCGGCTTTCGGTGGCGCGTCGCGCAGTTCGAGGACGTCGTCGTGCTCTCGCTCTGGGGCGAGCTCGACCTCGACGGAGCCGACGCGCTCTGCCACGAGCTCGAGGCCCTCGAAGGGGCGGGCGGCAGGCGGCTGATCGCCGACCTCGCGCAGACGACCTTCGTCGACTCGGCGGCGCTCGACGCGCTCCTCGCGAGCAGTCAGCGGCTCGGCGGGGCCGAGGGCAGCTTGCTCCTCGTTGCGGACGAGCCGCGGACTCTGCGGATGCTCGCCGCGGGCGGGTTGGGCCGCGTCTTCGAGGTGCGGCCGACGCTGAGGGACGCGATCGGGGAGGTGCTTGATGGCGTCGGCGCCTGAGCGTCGCCCGGCCGACGACGCTCCGCCGGTCCTCGCTCCCGAGGCGGCGCGGCTCGTGCGCGGGCTGCGCGAGGAGGTCGCCGAGCTGCGGGAGACGAACGGGCAGCTCGAGCACGCGCTCCGGTCGCGGATCGTGATCGAGCAGGCAAAGGGGATTCTGGCCGAGCGCCTCCAGATCGGCGTCGAGGACGCCTTTGCGCTCCTGCGCCGGGCCTCGCGCGACCACCAGGTCAAGTTGCATTCGCTCGCGCGGGCGGTGGTGGACTCGCCGACCAGCCCGGCCGAGCTCCGCTCCGACGATCCGGGGCCCGCGTGAACGCGCAGGCGAGTCCCGAGCCTGCTGCCCCCGCGCCTACGGGCGCAAGGCCACCGCGCCTCGCCGGGCTAGAGCAGCCCGGCCTCGTCTTCTTCTTCGATCCCGCGTCCGGGCGCTGCCGCCGCGTGGAGGGATTCCTGGCCCAGGTGCTGCAGCGCCGCCGGAACCACCGCACGTTCAAGCTCTACCGGGTCGACCGCGACGCGCGCCCCGAGCTCGCGCAACGCTTCGGCATCGAGGCCGTGCCGGCCCTCGCGGTGCTCGAGGGAAAGCAGGTCCGCGCTCGCCTGGAAGAGCCGCGAGGCTGCCAGGACATCGAGCGCTTCCTCGCTCCCTGGCTTCACTAACGGGCCGCCACCTCCCGGCTGCCTACCTCCGCGGCTGCCTACCTCCGAGGTACCTCCGACGGCTGCCTACCTCCGAGGTACCTCCGAGGTACCTCTGACACACCTCCGAGGCGTGTCAGAGGTAGAAGGGCCAAGCCGTCACCCGGCGGCGGGCTATGCTCGCCCGATGAGCGAGGCTCGACGGGTCTCCCCGGCGGGCTCCGGCGCAGGGGGGGTGGCGATCAGCCTCGCAGTCGCCGCCGCCTGCTTCTGGATCGCGTACGACGGCGGCGGCTACGCGCTCGCGAGCCGCTCCGAGCTCGCGATCGCCGTGCTCTGGGCGATCGTGCTCGGGCTGGCCTCGGGCATCCTGCCCGTGGTTCGGCCAACGGCGCCGTCCCTGATCGCCGGGGGTTTCCTCGCCGGGCTCGCAGGCTGGACGCTCGCGTCGGCCGGCTGGGCCGCCAGCGCTGAGGCCTCGTTCGCCGAGTTCAATCGCGTTGCCCTCTACCTCGGGGTCTTCACGCTGGCGGCGCTCGGGGCGAGCGCGGCCACCGTAGTCCGTTGGAGCGACGGTCTGGCGCTCGGAATCTGCGGGATCGGCGCGGTTGCGCTGGCGGCGCGGCTCGTTCCCCAGCTCGTCTCGCAGGACGACCTCGAGACGCTGCTGCCCACGACCCACGTCCGTCTGAGCTACCCGGTCAACTACTGGAACGGCCTCGCGATCCTCGTCGCGCTCGCCTTTCCGCTCCTGCTCAGGCGCGTGGTCTCGACGGGCCGACTCCGCTGGCGCGGCCTCGCCGCAGCCCCGCTGCCGATGCTCGGCGCCGCGATCTACCTCGCCTCGTCACGTGGCGGGGCGGCGGCGGCGGTGCTCGGCTGCGCGGTCTTCGTC
>JACDAS010000312.1 GCA_013695295.1 Actinomycetota bacterium
GCCTTCGCCCCCGCCTACCTGAGCGACGGCGCCGCCCGGGGGGCGCTCCGGTCGCCGGCCTGGCTCCGGCTCGGCGCCGGGCGCCTGCTCGAGCTGCCGACCACCCACTCGCTCGGCGCCGCCGCCCGGGCGGCGATCGATCCGCGGCCCATTCGACTCGAGGTCGTCCACGTGTACTTCCACGACACCGATCTGCTCGACGGGCGCCGGCGCCTGGCGCTTCGCACGGCCCTCGCGATCCTGGGCCGCCGCCGGCGCCCGACAGACCTCGAGCAGCTCGCGGACGAGGTCTCACGCTTCGCTCCCGAGGTCGAGCTCGCCTCCGTCCTTCTCGGCGGCGCCCGGACCGCACCGGACGCGGCCGTACACTTCCCCTAGCGTGGCCACGAAGCAGGCGTCGGAGGCCGGTGAGCGCTCGGCGGCGCCGCCGGAGGAGGCTCGCGGGCGGGTCCTGCCGCCGCCGGCAGGGGACATCCGGTCGACGCGGCCCTACCTGCTCTCCCGGGGCCCGCTGCGGTCGGCGGCGCGGCGTCTCGGCAGTGTCGGGTCGCTCGTCACCCTCGACCTTCTCGGCGTCGCGCTCGGCCTCTTCGGGGCGCTGGCACTCCGCGAGCTGTATCGCGGCAACACGCCGGTGCTCTGGGGAGTGCTGTGGGACGCCGAGGCCGAGTTCCTGCCCTTCCTCGCGCTCGTCACGTTCCTCGTCTTCTGGCGGTCGCGGCTCTACGCGCCGCGCGAGTTCCGGACCGGGTTCGGCCGGATCGTCTCCTCGCTGGTGGTGGTCGCGCTTCTCACCCTCGCCTTCGGGCTCGGCACCGGCCACGACTTCGGCACCTTCGCCATCTTCCCGACGGCGCTCGTCCTGAGCGCGAGCCTGATCGGGCTCCTCCGCGTCAGCTACGACAGCGCCACCGGCTCCCTGCTCCGGCTGGCCGGCGTGCGGCGGCGCGCGATCCTGCTCGGCGACGCGGAGCACGTCTCGCACCTGCACCGGACGCTCGGCTCGGGTCGGGGAGGGATCGACTACGACTTCGTCGGCGCCGTCTCGTCCGCGGCCGGGCCGATCGGGCTGCCGCTGCTCGGAGACCTCCGAGCGCTGCCGAGCATCCTCGCCGAGCACGACGTGCACGAGCTGATCGTCACCGACACGGGCCTCTCCGAGCAGGAGCTGCTCGAGGTGGTCGAGGAGGCGCATCGGCGTGCCGTCGGCGTCCGCGTGGCGCCGAAGACGACCGAGCTCCTGATCCAGCGCGGGGAGTACGTCCCGGGTCAGGGCGTGCCGCTCTACGAGCTGCGCCCGCCCGTGTTCGCAGGCGCGGACTGGGCCGTGAAGCGCACGTTCGACCTGGTCATGAGCGTGTTCGTGGTCGTCCTTGGATTGCCCGTGTGGCTCGCGCTCGCCGCGGCCGTGAAGCTCACCTCGCGCGGCCCGGTCTTCTTCCAGGACCGCCGGATCGGGCTCAACGAGCGCGAATTCGGGATGATCAAGTTCCGGACGATGTACTCCGATGCCGCCGAGCGGCAGGGCGAGCTCGAGGACGCCAACGAGGCGGATGGCCCGCTCTTCAAGATGCGGCGCGACCCGCGGGTGACGCCGGTCGGCGTGCTGCTGCGGCGGCTCTCGCTCGACGAGATTCCGAACGTGCTCAACGTCCTGCGCGGCGAGATGAGCCTCGTCGGACCGCGGCCGCTCCCGCTCCGCGACTTCGCCCAGCTCGAGCCCTGGCACCGCAAGCGGTACTTCGTCCTGCCGGGCATGACCGGCCTCTGGCAGATCTCGGGTCGGAGCAGCCTCTCGTTCGACGACCTCGTCCGGCTGGACTTCTACTACCTCGACAACTGGTCGGTCTGGCTCGACATCACGATCCTCGCGAAGACGATCCCCGCCGTGCTCGCCCGGCGCGGCGCCTACTGACATGGTCTCGATCCACCCCGTCGCGCGGCACTTCGACGCCGCCGCCGCCGACTACGAGCGCGCCCGGCCGCGTTTCCCGCGCGAGGCGATCGACCAGCTGGCGCGCCGGCTCGGCCTGCAGCCCGGGCGCCGCGTGCTCGATCTCGCCGCCGGGACGGGAAAGTTGACGCGCGACCTCGCGACCACGGGCGCCGACGTCGTCGCGGTCGAGCCGCTCGCCGGCATGCGCGAGCAGCTCCGCGCCGCCGCGCCTGGCGTGGAGGTGCTGGAAGGCACTGCCGAGGCGATCCCGCTGCCGGCCGCATCGCTCGATGCCGCCACGGTCGCCCAGGCCTTCCACTGGTTCGACCGGCCGCGCGCGTATGCGGAGCTCGCGCGCGTCCTGCGTCCCGGCGGCGGCCTCGCGCTCCTCTGGAATACGCGCGACGACGTCGGCAGCGAGCTCCAGGCTCGAGTCGAGGCCGTCGTCAAGCCCCACCGGGACGAGGCGGCAGCGCCCGAGTGGGAGCTCGAGTACGACCACGCGGAACGCAGCCGGTACTTCGGCGACTGGGAGAACTGGGAGCACCCGTGGGAGCAGGAGTTCGACCGAGACCTGCTTCGCGAGCGCTTTCGCTCCGTCAGCTTCATCGCCGGGATGGAGCCGGCGCGGCAGCGTGAGGTGCTCGATGGTGTTGTCGCTGCGGCGGACGGGCTCCCGGAACGTTTTCCGTTCCCCTACGTCACCGAGATCTTCATCTGCTTCCGGCACACTGCGGCGGAGTGACGCGCGCGCCGAAGCTGCTGGCGGTCGCATCGGCCGTCGACCTCGACTACCGCTACGGGTGCACGCCCGCCTGGTGGCAGCTCTGGAAAGGGCTCTGCGAGGCCGGGTGCGACCTGATTGTGACCCCCTATCGTGGGCGCGCGATCGAGTCGCCCTGGTGGCGGACGGAGCCCAACCCCTGCTTCCGCGAGGGGGAGCTCTTCGCGGCGGCCCGCGACGCCACGGCGCGCCTCAAGGGCGACCGCTACCTTCGCCGCGCCGAGGACAGCCCGGAGGAGAGCGCCGCCGACCGGCTCGTCCGGCAGGTGATCTGGCGCTGGGTGACGCCCCGGTGGCAGCGGCACCTGGAGCGGATTCTCGACCGCGAGCGAGACGTCGACGCGGTTGTCGTCTTCACGGTGCCGATGAGCCATCTCCGCGGGATCCCGACCGCTCTGCGCGAGCGCTTCGGCGTCCCGGTCGTCTTCTACGACGGCGACGTGCCGATGAGCCTGCCCGAGTTCGGAGGCATGGACACCGGCTTCAACTACTACCACGGCGCCGATCCGGGCGAGTACGACCTCGTGGTCTCGAACTCCGAGGGCGGCCTACCCCGGCTGCTGGAGCTCGGGGCGCGTCGCGCCGAGGCCGTCTTCTGGGGAGCCGATCCCGAGCTCTTCCGGCCGCTGCGCGTCGACCGCCAGCGCGACGTCTTCTTCTACGGCTACGGCGACAAGTTCCGCCGCGACTGGATGCGGGAGCTCGTCGGAGAGCCGAGCCGGCTCCTCCCCGACGTCGACTTCGCCCTGGGTGGGCGCGACTTCCGAGGAGACGTCGGTGCGGCGCGGCTCGTCGGCGACGTGCCCTACAACGCGTTCCCGCACGCGATCGCCGCGAGCCGGATCAACCTCAACGTCACCCGGAGGAGCCACGCGACCGTCGCCGCGTCGTCGACTGCGCGCCCCTTCGAGCTCGCGATGGCCGGGGCCGCGATCGTCTCGAACCCGTACGAGGGTGTCGAGCGGTGGTTCGAGCCCGGCCGCGAGCTCCTCGTCGTCTCGGACGCTGCCGAGGCGGCGGAGGCATACCGAGCGCTGCTCGACGACCCGGGCGAGGCTGAGGCGCTCGGCGCGCGGGCGCGCGAGCGGGCGCTCGACGAGCACACCTACTTCCACCGGGCGAAGCGCCTGCTCGAGCTCGTCTCGGCCGGCGCGCCGTCGGATCCCATCACCGTCCCCGTCCGTGGCTGAGCTCGCTGCGCCGGCCCTCGCCCGGCCCGGGCTCGACCCGCGGCTCCTCGACCTGCGCCGGATCGCGATCGTGCCCGCGCTGAACGAGGAGGCGAACGTGGCCCGGGTGATCGCGGAGCTGCGGGCGTTCGACCCGGGCCTCGAGATCGTCGTCGTGGACGACGGCTCGGGCGACCGGACCGCCCGGGTCGCCGCGGACGCCGGCGCCCACGTGCTCCGCCTCCCCTTCAACCTCGGGATCGGTGGCTGCGTGCAGACCGGCTATCGCTATGCCTTCGAGCACGACTTCGACCTGGCGGTGCGGGTCGACGGGGACGGCCAGCACGACCCGGCCGAGCTCGGCCGGATTCTCGCGCCGGTGCTGGACGACGAGGCGGACATCGTCGTGGGCTCGCGCTTCGCCGGCTCCGAGGGCTACCGGTCGTCTCGCTCGAGACGGGTCGGGATCCGCCTGCTCTCGTGGGTCGTCTCGGCGCTCGTAGGGCAGCGTGTCACGGACACGACCTCCGGCTTCCAGGCGCTGAACCGGCACGGAATCGCGCTCTTCGCGGCCGACTATCCGCACGACTACCCGGAGGTGGAGGCGACCGTGATGGTCGTCAAGCACCGGCTTCGCCTCCGCGAGGTGCCCGTGACGATGCGCGAGCGGCTGGCCGGCCGCTCCTCGATCACGGCCGTTCGCTCGATCTACTACATGGTCAAGGTGCTGCTCGCGATCTTCGTGGGCATCTTCCGCCGGAACGCCGTGCCCCTGGAGGAGAAGCGATGACTCCGCTCCGCGTCTCGATCGTGTCCGCGATCGCGTCGATCCTGCTCCTGCTCGTCATCTTCGAGCTGATCCGAAGCCGGCGCCTGCGCGAGCGCTACGCGATCCTGTGGCTGCTCACGGGGCTCGTGATCCTGGCGCTCTCCCTCTGGCGCGGCGGCCTGAACACGATCGCGGGCTGGGTCGGGATCGAGACCTATCCGCCGGCGGTGCTGTTCGCGGTCGGCTCACTGTTCATTCTCGCGGTGCTCCTCCACTACTCGACCGTGATCTCGAAGCTCTCGGATCAGAACACGATCCTCGCGCAGCGCCTGGCGATCCTCGAGTCGGAGCTTCGCGAGGAGCGAGCGACGGCTCAGCCTCAGGGCCGGTAGCGCCAGGCCTTCGCGGTCGCCTGGATGTCGTAGCCGTAGCCGCCCGCGATCAGCGCCGACCCGTCCGGCAGGGCGGTTGCCGTCGTGTAGAAGCGGTCTGCGTCGAGCCGGCCTGCGACGGCTCGGAAGGACCGGGAAAGCGGGTCGAACGTCTCGACGGAGGTCGACCCGCCCGCGACGAGGACGCGCCCGCCGGCGAGCACGGCCGTCGCGTCGACCAGCTTGAACCGGGCCTCGCCCATGCGCGCGGCGGGCGTGAACGTGCTCGAGTCGGGGTCGTAGAGCTCGGTCGTGCGGTACCGGCCGCGCCAGTCGCGGGAGTCGGCGCCGCCGATCACCAGGACGTCGCCGCTTCGGAGCAGGGCGGCGCCGTGCTTGTGCCTCGGCATGGTCAGCCTGCCCGCCGGAGCGAAGGTGCGGCTCGCCGGGTCGTAGATCTCCGCGCTCCGCAGGATCGCCCCACTCGGACCCCGGCCTCCCGTCACCAGGACCCGGCCGTCACGGAGCCGCGTGGCGGTGTGGCCGGATCGGGCGGTGCCGAGCGCGCCCGTTGGCTCGAAGACCCCGCTGGCGGGGTCGTAGAGCTCGGCGGTCGTATGCGTGCCGCCGTCGAAGCCGCCGATCACGAGCACGCGACCGTCCCGAAGCAGCGTCGCCGAGGCTGCGCCGCGGGCGACGGCCATGCGGCCGGTCGCAGCGAATCGCCCGGTCTTCGGGTCGTAGAGCTCGGCGCTCGCCAGCCAGTTCCGCGTCGAGCCGCCGGCGAGGAGCACGCGCCCGTCTCGAAGCAGCGTCGCGGTGTGGCACAGGCGCGGCTCGCGGATCGTTCCCGTCGTCAGAAACCGGTTCCGGCGCGGGTCGTAGAGCTCCGCGCGCAGCACGTAGTCGTCCTCGCGCCTGAATCCGCCTGCGACCAGCACGCGACCGGTTCGGAGGAGCGTCGCGGAGTGGCAGGCGCGCGGCGCGGTCATCGTCGCGCCGGGGGCGACGCGGCCGGGCCCGCTCGAGGCCGTGGCGACACCCGCGAGCAGCGCCGCGCCGAGCGCGAGTGACACGAGGCCTCTCATCACACGCTCTATCCCGGAGCACGGTTAGAACATCACGCCGGCCCGCGAGTCCGCCTGCGCCGGACGAGCACCGTCTCCCGGAACCGGCGCGGAGCGGGGGCGAGCAGCGGGATCGACGCCGCGAGCAGGCAGTAGGCGGGGAGCGCCGGGAGCATCGTCCGATAGAAGCTGCCGTCGAGCACGTCCGAGCTCGAGCCCTGGACCCCGAGGAAGGTGAAGAACCAGCCGGCAACGAGCAGCGCCGCGGGCAGGGAGCGCCTGGCGATCGCGATCGCGCCGGCGAGGGGCAGCCACTCGAGCACGCGCAGGCTGTAGAAGAACTCCCGGACGAAGGTGAAGTTGTGCGCCAGGCCGTCCCAGTTGCCCGGCTCGAGGCCTTCGGCGCTCCCGCGAACGAGGACGACCACGAGCGCGGGGAGCAGGCCGACCGCAAGCGTCAGCGCGTGCCTGGGACGCCTCGCCGCGACGAGGGCGACCAGGGCCGCGGGCGCGAAGAGCAGAGCCGAGGCGTCGACGAGGGCCGCACCCCCGGCCGCGAGGCCGGCGGCGAGTGCCCGAAAACGCCCGTGCCGGAGCGCGCGGAACGTCGAGAGCGCGGCCAGCAGCAACAGCACCATGGCGGGGAACTCGCCGCTCTCCGTCAGGCCGAGCGCGCGGGGAAGAATCTCGTCGGTGTAGCGGAACCGGTAGCGCGGGTCGTAGAGCGGGATGACGGCGAACGGCGCCGCCACCCAGACGAGGCCTGCGAAGGCGCCGAGCCAGTGCCCCCCGAGGCCGGCGCCGATCCGGTAGACGCAGCCGAGGGCGATCGGCAGCCCGACGAGGACGCAGCCCCAGACGAACGCGGAGGAGTCGTTCCGGTGGCGGCTCGCGTGGAGCAGGATGGCCGCCCACTGGACGACCTGGAGCGCCGCGAGGACGACGAACCGGCGACGCAGGAGCCACGCCCCGAGCCGTCGCTTCGGGATCCTCCGCGCGCCGCTCGTGGCCAGCCGGAGCGCGATCCAGCTACGAAGCGGCATACGCGGGCGCGGAGGCCCGGAACCACGCGATCGTGCGCTCGAGCCCCTCGCGGAGCGCTGTCCGGGCCTCGAACCCGAACAGCTCGCGCGCCCGCGTCGTGTCGAGTGCGCGGCGCGGCTGGCCGTTCGGCATCGACTCGTCCCAGACGATCTCGCCCTCGAAGCCCGTCAGCTCCGCGATCAGCTCGGCGAGCTCGCGGATCGAGATCTCGGCGCCGGTACCGAGGTTGACGGGCTCGGCTCCGTCGTAGCGCTCGGCCGCGAGCGCGAGCCCCTCGGCGGCGTCGTCGACGTACAGGAACTCGCGGGTCGGCGAGCCGTCGCCCCAGAGGACGACTTCCGCCGGCGAGTCGACCAGCTTCCGGATCAGGTCCGGGATCACGTGGGCGTTCGTCAGGTGAAAGTTGTCGCGCGGCCCGTAGAGGTTCGCGGGCAGGAGGAAGATCGCGTCGAG
>JACDAS010000318.1 GCA_013695295.1 Actinomycetota bacterium
TTCTTCTTCAGAGGGCAGGGAACTACCGTTGCGGCAGGTACCACGACCAAGGGGGACGCATGGGACTCGACGACAAGCTGAGTGGCAAGCTCAAGGAGGCCGAGGGGAAGCTGACGGGCGACGAGGCTCGCGAGATGCAGGGTCAGGCCGAGCAGAAGGTGGGCCAGGCCAAGGACAAAGTGGGCGATGCCAAGGACGAGCTGAGCGACGCCAAGGACGACCTCAAGGAACGGCTCTAGGAACCGCGTTTTGGCCGCGTGCGGACGGAGGGTGCCCCGCTACCCTCCGTCTCCCGCGCGGCGGTGAGCGCTCTCGACGCCTGGTTGCCGGAGTTCGACGTGCGCCGACGTCACGAGCTCGAGGTCGCGGCTCCCCCTGAGCGAGCGCTCGCGGCCGTGCTGGGAACGCCGGCGGGCTGCGATCGTCTGACCCGCGTGCTCCTGTCGCTCCGCGGTATGCGTGGAGCGAGCCTTCCGCTCGAGCGATTCCTCGTCGACAGTGGCTTCGACGTGCTCGAGCGGACGCCGACGACCTTCGTCGTGGGCGTCTCGGGCCGGCCGTGGCGCCCGAGCGGCCGGCTCGCCCCGTTCACGCAGGCGCGACCCGGAACGGTCCAGATGCTCGCGGACCTCCGCGCCGAACCGCTGTCGCGAGGCCGTTCGCGCCTGTCGACCGAGACGCGGGTCGCCGCGGCCGACGAGGACGGGCGACGGGCCTTCCGCCGCTACTGGCGGGTGGTCGGGCCGTTGTCGGCGCTGATCCGCCGGCGCTGGCTCGCTGCAGCCGCACGCTCGATCGCCGCGGCGAACCGTTCGGTCGCGCCTGTGTCAGCCGACAGGTAGAGCGAGGGCTCCGCGAGCTCGAGCTCGAGGACGAGCGGCGCGCCGCCGGGGCCGTTGACCAGGTCGACTCTCGCGTAGAGCAGCGGCCCGAAAGGGACTGCCGCGAGCGTCCGACCCGCGAGCTCGAGCGCCGCGGCCGAGGGCTGCGCGGCCGTAACCGACTCGGCGAGGTAGAGCGTCGTGCCGGGCCCGTCCAGCGCCGGGAGCGGAACGCTTCGTCGGACCGCATGGGAATAGGAGCCCTCGAGGTAGACGAGTCCGAGTTCGCCGATCAGCTCCGCGGGGCCGAGGTAGGGCTGAACCATCGCCGTCCCGCCGGCGGCATGGATCGCCTCCACGAGCTTCGCGGCGGCGCCCGCCTCCTCCGGCGCGAACCGGCCCGATCGCCGGCCGCCGGCCGAGACGGCCGGCTTGACCACGAACGGGCCCCCGGGCGGCCCGAAGCCCGTTCCCGGAGGGAGAAACCGCGTCGGTACGACCGGCACCCCGGCGCGCTCGAGGTCGCTCAGGTAGAGCTCCTTGTCGGTGCTCCAACGCAGGACAGGCGCGGCGTTCCACACTTCCGGCAGCGACTCCGCCCAGGCGAGGAACGCGTCGCGGCGCTCAGCGTAGTCCCAGGTCGAGCGGACGACGACGAGGTCGAACCCGCTCCAGTCGCTCGGAGCGTCCCAGACGGCAGGCACCGCTTCGACCCCATGCCGCTCGAGGGCCTCGAGCAGCGGGAGCTCGTCGTCGTCCAGCCCAGGAACGTCCGAGCAGGTCGCGAGCGCGACTAGAGCCAGGTGCCGTTCTCCTGGACGACCGTGCCATCGAGCTCCAGCCGGCCGCCACGACGCAGGTCCTTGACCATGTCCCAGTGGACGAGGCTCGAGTTGTTTCCGCCGGCCTTCGCGTAGGCGTTCCCGACGGCGATGTGCACGGTGCCGTCGATCTTCTCGTCGAAGAGAATGCTGCGCGTGTGGCGCTGGATGCGCGGATTGCAGCCGATCCCGAGCTCGCCGATCCGTCTGGCTCCCTCGTCGGTGTCGAGCGTCGCGACCAGGAACTCCTCCCCCGACGCGGCGGAGGCCTCGACGACGCGACCCGCCTCGAAGCGGAGGCGGACGCCGGTGACCTCGTTGCCCCCGTACTCGGCCGGAAACTCTGAGAACGAGATCACGCCCTCGGCCGAGTCCTCGACGGGCGAGAAGAAGAACTCCCCGCCCGGCATGTTCACGTGGCCGCCGTCGACGAGGGCCTCGCGGCCGGTGATCCCCAGGGAAAGGTCGGTGCCCGGCCCAACGATCGTCACCCGCTCGCCGCCTGCGAACCGGTCAGCGATCGCCTGCATGCGGAGCTCCTCCGCTTCCCAGTCGAGCAGACACGCGCCGTAGAGGAAGTCCTCGTAGTCGCGGAGGATCATCCCGCCCGCCTGCGCGAGAGCCTGCGTCGGGTAATGGCAGGTGACCCATGCGATCTCGTCGCCCATCGAGCGGCGGTAGTAGGGGCGCACGGCCTCCCGGACGTGCGTGATCCGGGCGCCCGGGAGCTCCGATCCGTCGCGCACGTTCTCCGGTGCGTTGATCGTGATCCTCGCGTCCATCGTCTCGATCGTGTGCAGGTCGGCGGGCGCCAGCCGCGAGACCAGTCCCTCCGGCGCCTCCGCCGACCAGGCGTGCGCGACCGGGTACTGCTCGTTCGCGAAGTCGAGCCGGAGCAGGGCGTAGGCGCCCCGGCGCGCGATCCCGCGGAGCACCTCCTCCACGAGCGGCCTGGCCTCGGGGGTCGAAAGCACCATCACCTGCCAGCCCGCCCGGACGCCGAGGCACCGGCCGACGAGGAGCTCCGCATACTCCGTGACTCTGGGGTCGATCACAGCCGCCACTCGCCGTTCTCCTGCACGAGGGAGCCGTCGCAGTAGAGGCTCGCACCCTGTCGCAGGTCTTTGACGATGTCCCAGTGGACGACGCTCTCGTTCGTGCCGCCCAGCTGCTCGAAGCCCTGCCCGAGCGCCAGGTGGACGGTCCCGTCGATCTTCTCGTCGAAGAGCGTGTTCCGGAGGTGGCGCCGGATGCCCGGGTTGCAGCCGATCCCGAACTCTCCGAGCCTGCGCGCGCCCTCGTCGGTGTCGAGCGTCGCGAGCAGGAACTCCTCCTCTGCGGCCGCCGAGGCTTCGACGACCCGGCCCTCCCGGAAGCCGAGGCGCACTCCCGGCACCTGGCGCCCCTGATAGCAGGCGGGGAACTCCGAGAAGAACACGACCCCCTCGGCGGAGTCCTCGACCGGTGAGTAGAAGACCTCGCCGCTCGGCATGTTCCGCGCGGCGCCTGAGACCTTGCCGGCGCGGCCGGCCAGGCTGAAAACGAGGTCGGTGCCCTCGCCGACGACCCGCACCTCGCCGGCAGCGTCGAAGCGTTCCTTGACGCGCTCCATGTCGTGCTCCAGCGCGTCCCAGTCGATCAGCACCGCGCCGAAGAGGAACTCCTCGAAGTCCGGCAGCGTCATCCCAGCGTCCTGCGCGAGCGCCTGCGTCGGGTACTGGCAGATCAGCCAGGGCCGCTCGTCTGTGAGGAAGGGGCGGTGGAGCGGCTTCCGGGCGGCCTGGGCCGCCGCGAGCCGGTGCTGCGGCACGTCGGAACCTTCTCGGCTGTTCTCGGGGGCCTCGATCGTGATCAGGCAGTCGGCCTCGGCGAGCTCGTGTGCCTCGATCGAAGGCACCCGCGCGAGGAGCTCCTCGGGCGCGTGGCGCTGCCACGCGGCCGACGGGAGCTCGAAATCGAGCCGGAGCAGGGGGAAGGCCCCGCGCTCGGCGACGAGACGGCGGACCTCCTCGACGAGCGGCCGCGCCGCGGGCTGGGCGCGGATCAGCACCTGCCAGCCAGGCTGGACCCGCGAGCAGCGATCGACGAGCAGCTCCGCGTACCGCTCGAGTCGGGAGTCCTCCACGCGGCCGACCTTACCGGGCCGGTAACTTGACAGTCTGAGGCTCAGATTTTATTCTGTGCCTACTCACAAATCTCAGGAGGACACGAGCAGCCATGGCAAAGGTAATCGGTATCGATCTCGGCACGACCAACTCGTGCATGGCGGTGATCGAAGCGGGCGAGCCGACGGTGATCCCGAACGCCGAGGGCGGGCGGACGACGCCGTCCGTCGTCGCGTTCACGAAGGAGGGGGAGCGGCTCGTCGGCGCCCCAGCTCGCCGTCAGCAGGTCACGAACCCCCAGAACACGATCTTCTCGATCAAGCGCTTCATGGGCCGCAAGCACGCCGAAGTCTCGGAGGAGATGACGATCGTCCCCTACGTCGTCGCAAAGGTTGGCAACGACGACGTCCGGGTGGAGGCCGCCGGCAAGGAGTACTCGCCGCCGGAGATCTCCGCGATGATCCTCCAGAAGCTCAAGACCGACGCCGAGGCCTATCTGGGCGAGGCGGTCACGGACGCCGTGATCACCGTTCCCGCGTACTTCAACAACGCGCAGCGAGAGGCGACGAAGGACTCCGGCAAGATCGCCGGCCTCAACGTGCTGCGGATCATCAACGAGCCGACCGCGGCTGCGCTCGCCTACGGCCTCGAGAAGGACGAGGACCAGACGGTCCTCGTCTTCGATCTCGGCGGCGGCACGTTCGACGTCTCGGTGCTCGAGCTCGGCGAGGGTGTCTTCGAGGTGAAGGCGACGAACGGCGACAACCACCTCGGCGGCGACAACTTCGACAAGGCGATCGTCGACTGGATGGTGGCGGAGTTCAAGCGAGACCACGGCATCGACCTCTCGCAGGACCGGATGGCCCTCCAGCGCCTCTACGAGACCGCGGAGAAGGCGAAGATCGAGCTCTCCTCGACGATGTCGACGCAGATCAACCTGCCCTTCATCACGGCCGCCAAGGACTCCGGGGCCGCCGAGGGCGCGCCGCTGACGCCGAAGCACCTGGAGCTCCAGTTGACGCGGGCGAAGCTGAACGAGCTGTCCGCGGCCCTGCTCGAGCGCACGGTCGGCCCGACGAAGCAGGCCCTCACCGACGCCGGGATCGACGCGTCGAAGATCGACCACGTGATCCTCGTCGGCGGCATGACCCGCATGCCGGCCGTCGCCGACAAGGTGCGCGAGCTGATCGGCAAGGACCCGCACAAGGGCGTCAACCCGGACGAGGTCGTCGCCGTCGGCGCCGCGATCCAGGCTGGGGTGCTCCGCGGCGAGGTCAAGGACGTCCTGCTCCTGGACGTGACTCCCCTGTCGCTCGGAATCGAGACGAAGGGCGGCGTCTTCACGAAGCTGATCGAGCGCAACACGACCATCCCGACCCGCAAGTCGGAGACGTTCACGACCGCCGAGGACAACCAGCCCTCGGTCGAGGTGCACGTGCTCCAGGGCGAGTCCGAGATGGCGCTCTACAACAAGACGCTCGGCAAGTTCCAGCTCGTCGGGATCCCGCCGGCGCCACGCGGGATGCCCCAGGTCGAGGTCTCCTTCGACATCGACGCGAACGGGATCATCAACGTCTCTGCGAAGGAACTCGGCAGCGGCAACGAGCAGCAGATCCGGATCGAGGGCGGCTCGGGCCTGAAGGAGGAGGAGGTCAAGCAGATGATCCGCGACGCGGAGGCGCACGCGGACGAGGCGAGGAAGCTCCGCGAGCTGGCGGACACCCGCAACCAGGCCGAGTCGCTCGCCTACGCGACCGAGCGGAGCCTGAAGGAGCACCGCGACAAGATCGACGAGGCCGAGGCCGGCACGATCGAGGGCCGGATCATGGAGCTGCGCGGGGTGCTGGACAGCTCCGACGTGGGCGAGATCCGCGCCAAGACCGAGGCGCTGACCGAGGCCTCGCACAAGCTGGCCGAGGCGGTCTACGCGCAGGCAACGGCGCAGGCAGCTCCGACGGGGTCCGGCGACGGGGCCTCCGCGGGCTCCGACGACGAGGTGATCGAGGAGGCCGATTACGAGGTCGTCGACGAGGAGGAGGCGAAGACCACCTAATGGCGGAGGAGCCTCGCGAAGCCGAGCAGCCGCCGCCCGCCCACGCGGGACGTGGCCCGGTGCCTGGCACCGGGTCAGCTCCCGTCCGGACAGGTGGCTGGTCGGTGGCTGCTCCTCCCGGGTCGACGGGACGGCCGTCGCCCGCGGAGCCCGGCGTCTACTCGGG
>JACDAS010000333.1 GCA_013695295.1 Actinomycetota bacterium
CGCCCGAAGTGCGCAGCACTTCGGGCGAGGCCGTAGGCCGGAGGGCCGGAGGCCTAGCCGCAGCAGCTGCCGCCGCAGCACCCGCCGGACGGGCCGCCGCCGAAGCTCGGCTGGACCGCCGTGCCGTGCGCCGCGAACACCGAGAACTGCTTCGCGACCTTCGCGCCGCCGCAGTCGGGACAGGTGGGATCGGCCTCGCCGGAGCGGACGAGCTCCTCGAAGTGGTGCTCGCACTTCATGCACACGTACTCGTAGATCGGCATCCACCGCAGTGTAGTCAGGGCCGACGCTGTGGTGGAATGGCAAGCGTGTGGGAGCAGATCGGACGCCGGCTCGAGGGTCGCATCGTCGTGCTCGAACCGCTCTGCGCCACGCACGAGGAGGGTCTCTGGCGAGCGGCCCAGGATCCGCGGACGTGGCGGTGGATGAGCGTACTCGCGGCCCAGAGCCGTGCCGACTTCCACGCCTGGCACGAGGATGCGCTCGCCCGCGCCGGGGCCGAGCTCGACGTGCCCTTCGCGACGCTTCGGGCCGCCGGCGGCGAGCCGATCGGCAGCACGCGCTACCTGGCGCTGCGGCCGGAGCACCGCTCGCTCGAGATCGGCTGGACGTGGCTCGACCCGTCTGCATGGGGCACCGGAGCGAACGTCGAGTCGAAGCTGCTCCTGCTTCGGCATGCGTTCGAGCAGCTCGGCTGCCTTCGCGTCGAGTTCAAGACGGACGAGCTGAACGAGCGCTCGCGCGCGGCGCTCGCCGCCCTGCCGGCGCGGTTCGAAGGCGTCCACCGTCGGCACATGCTCGTGCGCGACGGCGAACGCCGCGACTCGGCCTGGTACAGCGTCATCGCCGACGAGTGGCCCGAGGTGGAGGCGAACCTCGAGCGGCGCCTGTTCCGGCGCTAGGAGCAGGGCCGCGAGGATGCGCCGCCGGCCTCGGCCGCGCCGCACGCCTCGTCTACACTGCCGCTGCCCGGTATCCGCTACGGAACTGGAGCGACATCAATGCTCGAGAGCGTTCGCATCGTCGGCCGCGGCCGGGTCGGAAACGCGGTCACCGCCCGCCTGTCCGAGCGGGGTGTCGCCGTGCGTCACGGAGAGGTCGACCTCGTCCTGCTCTGCGTGCCCGACCGGGCGATCGCCGAGGCGGCGCGCGCGGTCGAGCCAGGGCCGTGGGTCGCCCACGTCAGCGGGGCGACCCCGCTCGCAGCGCTCTCGCCGCACCAGCGCCGGTTCAGCGTCCATCCGCTGCAGACGATCGTCCGCTGGCGCGGAGCCGAGCAGCTGGACGGCGCCTTCGCCGCAGTGACCGCCGAAAGCCCGGACGCGCGGGAGGTCGCGGTCGGCCTGGCACGCCTGCTCGGGCTCGAGCCGTTCGATCTGGCCGACGGCGAGCGGGGGCTCTACCACGCGGGCGCGGCCTTCGCCTCGGGCTACCTCGTGACGCTCCACCGAGCCGCTTCGGCCCTCCTCGCGGCCGCCGGCGCTCCGCCCGAGGCCCTGCTGCCGCTGATGCGGCGCACGATCGACAACGGCTTCGAGCTGACCGGCCCGATCGCGCGCGGGGACTGGTCGACCGTCGACGCTCATCTCGCGGCGATCAGGACCCGCCGGCCGGAGCTCGAGCCGCTGTACCAGGCGCTGGCCGAGGCGACCGCCGCATGAGGGTCGTCCGGACGGTCGCCGACTTGAGACGCACGCTCGAGCCGGACGAGCCCGGTCGCGTGGTGGGGCTCGTGCCGACCATGGGCGCCTACCACGAGGGCCACCTTTCCCTCTTCCGCGCAGCCCGGGCCGAGTGCGGCCTGGTCGTCGCGAGCCTGTTTGTCAACCCGGCGCAGTTCGGGCCCGGGGACGACCCGGAGGCGTATCCTCGCAACGAGGCGGCCGATCTGGAGCGCACAGCCGCGGCCGGCGTCGACGTCCTCTTCGCGCCCTCGGTGGACGAGCTCTATCCGCCGGGCTTCCAGACCTGGGTCGAGGTGGAAGAGCTCTCCCGGCCGCTCGAGGGAGAGCACCGGCCGGGGCACTTCCGCGGCGTCGCGACCATCTGCCTGAAGCTCTTCAACCTCGTCCATCCGCAGCTCGCCTACTTCGGGCTGAAGGACGCCCAGCAGGCGGCCGTCGTCCTCCAGCTCGTTCGCGACCTGAACCTCGAGCTGCGCGTGCGCCTGCTTCCGACCGTGCGCGACGCCGACGGCCTCGCGCTCTCGTCGCGCAACGTCTTCCTCTCGCAGCAGGAGCGGACGCTCGCGCTCGCCCTGCCGCGGGCGCTCGCGGCCGGCGCAGCAGCCGACCGGGAGGGCTCGGACCCGGTCGCGGCTGCGAGGGCGGCGCTGAACGGCCTCGCGCCCGACTACCTGGCAACACTCGACGTGGACGGGCGGCGGGTACTCGCCGGAGCCGTCCGGATCGGCAAGACCCGCCTGATCGACAACGTCCTCCTGGAAGGAGACCTCGCATGAACGCCCCCGCCCCGCGCTACGCGTCGTGGACGCATGGGAAGCTCCCGCTGACCGAGCTCGCAGAGCTGAAGCGCCGCGGTCA
>JACDAS010000350.1 GCA_013695295.1 Actinomycetota bacterium
GTGCGGAGCACTTTCCGCGGCCAGAGAGCCGGAGGTCGGACTCGAACCGACGGCCGCCTGATTACAAATCAGGTGCTCTACCAGCTGAGCTACTCCGGCCGGGGAGACGACATCCTACGCGGGGCGCCGAGGGGTCTGTCCTGATGGATGGAAGCCCGGGAGACGGTGCGTCCTCACGGACGCGACCGCCTCCCGGGCCACTGGCTCAGCGCAGAGCGCGTGCCGTCGCAGCGCCCGCCCAGTAGCGGGCGCCGGACAGGGTCACGACCTGAAGCCGGTACCTGTGAAGGTTGCCGGGGGAGGCATGAACGTCCAGGAAGCTGTAGCGCGAGGCGTGCCCGCTCGGCTTTGCCGCGATCAGCTTGGCGTTCACCTTCCGGAGCGGACCGCCACCGCGCTGGCGCCAGACCTCGAACCCGAGCACGTCGGTCGTCGAGGCCGACGTCCAGCGCACGCGTACTCCCCGGGCGGTCGAGCTCGCGCCGAAAGCGGTGATCCGCACGGCCGTCGGAATGACCGTCCCGTTCAGCCGGAACACCTGATCGGGGTTCGGGTCGACCAGCGCGGCACAGGCCGTCTGGCGCACCCAGGTCATACACCCGGTGCCGAAGCCGTTTCCCGGGTTCTGCCAGACAGATCCCTGATTCGACTGCACGGCGCGTTCGTGCCAGAACCACTGCCCGTGTGGGGTGATGTCCTGACGAGCCTGGACCGAGACCCAGTAGGTGCCCGCAGCGAGCGCGACCGCGGGACTGAGCGAGACCACGAAGTCGCCGGCTGTGCCCGTGTAGGAGCTACCCGGCCGCGACGCGGCGAGCGCGCCGGGGAGGCTGCCGACGCCGTTCGTGTAGAAGAAGACGTTGACCGAGGCAGCGGGACCACCACCGGTGGTGTACTCCCCGTCGACGTCGACGCCCGTGATCGACCAGCTCTGCCCGCTCGGCACGACGAAGTCGTCCGCGGCGAAGCTGTCGAAACCGTCGAGGGCCACCTCGAAGTCCTGCGACGTTATGTCCGACGCGGCTTGGGTGTCGTACTGGTCGTAGAGGACGACGGCCGGCGCCGCCGGCGCGCGCGGCGCCGAGGATCGCGCTGCTGCTGCGGTCCCGCCAAGGGTGGGCGCCGGTCGTGGCGATGACGTGGCGGCCTGCGCGAGGAACAGCGACAGCAACAGCGCGATTGCAGGCAAGACGGCCGCATTGCAACGGCGACCTGAGTGCATGAGATCATCCTCCTAGGCGGCTAGGGGTTCAGCGGATGGGGCACGCATCCTACTGCATCCGTGTAACTATTGATTCAAGTTCGCCCTACTGTAGAACCTCGCGGGACTGCTGGTGCTGGACGATCTTCCGCTTGACCCGCTGCAGCGCGTTGTCGATCGCCTTCGTGTCGCACTCGAGCTCGTCTGCCATCTCGTCGTAGGACGAGCCTTCGAGGTACAGGCGCAGGGCGTCCGACTCGAGCCGCGAGAGCCCGCTGCCGAGGCAGAAGACGAGGCTCTGCAGCTCCTGCGTCGAGATCACGCAGATCGATGGGTCGTCGACGCTCGGGCCCGGGAGCGCGTCGCCGAGCGTGCAGTCGCTCTCCGACTCCTGGCCCGCCGGGGTGTGGCTGAAGGAGACGTAGCCGTTCAGCGGCTGGTGCTTGAATCGCGTCGCGGTCTTGATCGCAGTGATGATCTGCCGGGTGACGCAAAGCTCGGCAAAGCTGCGGAACGAGGTCTGCATGTCCGGGCGAAAGTCGCGCACAGCCTTGTAGAGGCCGATCAACCCCTCCTGGACGAGATCCTCCGAGTCTCCGCCCGCGAGGAAGTACGAGCTGGCCTTGAGCCGGACGAAGCCCGTGTACCGCCGCATCAGGTCGTCGAGCGCGTGGTCGTCGCCGTTCCGGGCGCGAAGGACGAACTGCAAATCCTCAAGCTCTCGTTGAGCCTTCTGTGGCGTTCGGAGCGCGGTCGCCGTGCGAGGGGGCATCGTGGTCTCCCATGTTTGCTGGCGTTTGTCGAGGCTTGCCAGGACGCCAACAGGGCAACTCTCACCCTGAAGTTGAGGGAGAACATAGCAAGGCACGACGAGAGATACAACCCTCTTGGCGTCTGACCAGTGTTCTCTACTCGATCAGCCTTTGGTGCGGGCTGGCGATCGGAGCCGCGCAACCCGACCGCCGGGGGCTTCCGCCGCGCCCCCACTCAGGCGTCTAGCGCCGCCGCCGCGTAGGATCGACGTCATCGTGCGCGGACTCCTCCGGCGACTCCACAATCCGAGCGGCCGCGACTGCGGTTGCGCTGCCGAGTGCTGGTGCAAGCGAACGGCGTGGGGTGCTGCGCTGCGCTGGTATCTGCCGCTCCGCCACCACGCGGTCTCGCCGGAGTGGAAGCACGAGCATGAGCAGCGGGAAGGCTCCTAGACCAGAAACCTCTCGCGCGCGCTGGTCCTGGACGATCTTCCGCGCCGTCGAGCGACGGTGGTCGTCCCCTCGATCAGCCCTCGCCCCGGCGCAGGCGCTCGAGCCGGGCCAGCGTCTCCTCGTCGAGCCGCCCCGCGACGTCCGTGCGCGCCCGCTCCTCGTGTCCGCGAGTCACGAGGTCGCCGAGGAACGCTCGGGAGCCGAGCTTCCGGACCTCCTGCCCGGCCGTACCGCGGACCGCCGAGTCGGATGAGACGAGGCAGACCTGCTCGCGGCCTCGATGCTCCGCGGCGAGCCGTTCCAGCAGGGCGTCCGCGTCGGTCGCGTAGCGAACCTCGAGCGGCCCCAGCCGGGCGTCCGGCCCGACGCCGTCGAAGACCACCACCCCGCGGGCGCCCTTCACCGCCACGAAGCTCGCGAGCGCGTCGATTAGCGCGCCCGGGTGCTCGAACGCCCCCGCGTGCAGCAGGTTGTAGCCGTCGAACAGGTAGAGGCTCGCCTCAGACAGCGGAGCGTCCCCGCTGCCGGCGCGCCTCGTAGAGAAGGAGGGCGGCGGCGACGCTGACGTTCAGCGACTCCACGGCCCCTGAGAGCGGGATGGAGACGGCCCCGTCGCAGGCGCGCCGGACGAGCGGGCGGATGCCGCGACCCTCGGCGCCGAAAACAAGGGCGACTCCCCCGGAGAGATCCGCCTCCCAGAGACTCGTCCCGAGCTCCGCTCCTGCGGCGAAGATCCAGAGCTCCGCCGCCTTGATCTCGACCAGGTAGCGAGCGAGGTTCGTGACGACCGCGACCGGCAGGTGCTCGACCGCTCCCGCCGAGGCCCGGCAGACCGCGGCCGTGACCTGGGCCGAGCCGTGCGCCGGCAGCACGACACCCGTCGCGCCCGCGCCCTCGGCGCTTCGGCAGACCGCACCCAGGTTCCGGGGATCGGTGACCTGGTCGAGACACGCGAGCAGCGGGCGCTCGCCCGCGGCCAGCTCGTACGCGTCGGCATACCGGTAGGGCTCGCAGAAGGCGAGCACACCCTGGTGGTCAGCCGTCCCCGCCTCCGCCGTGAGCGCCCGCTCGGGCAAGGACTGCACCCGAAGTCGCGACTCCTCCCGCAGCCACGGCTCGGCTCTGAGCGCGCGCTCTGTGGCCCAGAGCTCGAGCACCTCGCGCGGGCCTCGAAGCGCCTCGCGAACCGGCCGCCGGCCGTACACCTGCTCCCGGGTCATCTTCGGCGGACGAGCCTGAAGCCGGGCGACTCCGCAACGTCCCTGACCTCCCAACCCGCCGCCTCGATCTCCTCGCGCAGGCGGTCGGCCTCGCCGAAGTCGCGCTCGGCGCGCGCCTGCTGCCGGGCACGGGCGCGTTCCTCGATCGCGAGCGGCGCGGATCCCTCCTCGGCGAGCGAGCCGAGTCCGAAGACTTCGAGCCCCCGGCGCAGAGCGTCGAGCTCGCCGTGCGCTCGCCAGCTGTGGAAGAGGGCCAGAGCCTCGGCGGTGTTGAAGTCGTCGTCGAGGATCTCCTCGAGCCGGCGCCAGTCGCCTCCTCCGTCCACCTTCGCGCCGCGAAAGACGTTGCGGAAGCTCTCGGCCTGCGCCTGCGCCTGCTCCATCGTCTCGTCGGAGAAATCGATCGGCTTGCGCCAGTGGGCCGAGAGCAGGAAGAGCAGGAACGTCTCGTGCCCCCAGCGGTCGATGACCTCGCGGATCGTCTGCACGTTCCCGATCGACTTCGACATCTTCTCGCCGACGAAGCGCAGCATGCCGTTGTGCATCCAGATCCGCGCGTACTCGCTCCCCACCGCGCGGGACTGGGCGAGCTCGTTCTCGTTGTGCGGAAAGACGATGTCGAGGCCGGCCCCGTGGATCTCGAACGCCGACCCGAGCAGCGTCTCCGCCATCGCCGAGCACTCGATGTGCCACCCCGGGCGACCGCGGCCGAAAGGCGAGTCCCACGCGGTGTCCTCGCCGGCCTTCGTCCTCTTCCAGAGCGCGAAGTCGCGGGGATCCTCCTTGAGCGGGTTCGGCTCCTGCTCGGCCATCTCGTCGGAGCGCTGGTTGGACAGCTCGCCGTAGTCCGGGTAGCTCGAGACCCGGAAGTACACGTCGCCCTCGACCACGTACGCATGGCCGGACGAGACGAGCCGCTCGATCATCGTCACGATCTCGGCGATCGTCTCGGTCGCCTTCGGCATGTGGTCCGGAAGACCCAGGCCGAGGCTGCCGACGTCCTCGACGTACCACGCGGTTGCGCGCGCGGCGAGGTCGGCGCTCGCTCCTGGGGCGGCCTCGTAGATCGAGTCGTTCACGTCGGTGATGTTGTGGACGAACGTCACGTCGTAGCCGCGCGCACGCAGCCAGCGCGCGAGCCAGGAGAAGACCACGAAGGGCCTGGCGTTCCCGACATGTGCGCGCTGGTAGACCGTCGGGCCGCAGACGTACATCCCGATCGGTCCGGGCGGAGCAGGGAGTTGCTCGAGCCTGCGGCTCAGGGTGCTATAGAGCCGCATCGTGTGTCCTCATGACGTCCCGTGACGGGCTGTGTCGTGAAATATCGAGTTTGCCACGCCCAAGTCGTCTCCCTGATCGAGCCGGAGCACGATACTGCCCGCAAAGACGGCCGGTCGCGCTGTCGTCGCAGCACCCGAGGATTAGAAACGCACGCGGCAGGTGATACGGTGCTCTCGAGCCCTCAGGGGCTGGGGAG
>JACDAS010000356.1 GCA_013695295.1 Actinomycetota bacterium
ACGGCGACTTCGTCTTCTCCTCCGGCGACCTCGTCGAGGACCTGACGCACAACTACTTCCTGGAGACGGGCGCGAGAAGCGGCAAGCTCCGGGTCTACGAGACGGTCGACCATCCCGCCGCGCGCGCCCTGACGGGGTACCTGCTCGTCCGCGGGGGCGTCCATCAGCTGGCCTACGCCCGCGCCCTCGAGCGGCTGACCGGGGCCGACCTCGCGAAGCTCTTCCCGACGCCCCGGATCGCGACCGAGAAGATCCCGGAGTGCAAGCCGTACATCGACCGCGGCGAGCATCTGAAGCTCTACCGCTTCTCCCCCGAGGACTACCTCGAGCTGGCCGCGGTCTTCAACGGCACGCATCCGGAGACCGGCGAGAAGCTCCAGGTCGTCGACGAGGCACCGGCCGGCGTTCCGGCGAACGACCTGCCCGCCCAGCGCCCCGTGTTCGCGCCCGACTACGCGCCGGACGAGATCGCGGAGATTGCGGCCAAGCTGCGGCAGTCCGCAGGCCTGCCGAGGGAGCCGTCGGGAGTCGTCGCGAACGGCTGAACTTACGCGGGCGTGGTCGCCGCTGCGCGCTTGCGCCGCGACGACTGCGTCTGGCGCGTGGCGCCCGAGAGCTCGACCTTGCGGAGGCGGATGCTTCTCGGCGTCACCTCGACGCACTCCTCCTCGCGGATGAACTCGAGCGCCTGCTCGAGCGAGAGCGGGCGCGGCGGGATCAGGCGGACGAGCTCGTCCGAGGTCGAGGAGCGCATGTTCGTCAGCTTCTTCTCCTTGGCGGCGTTCACGTCCAGGTCCTCGCCCCGGGCGTTCTCGCCGACGATCATCCCCTCGTAGAGCTCGGTCCCCGGGGAGACGAAGAGCGAGCCGCGCTCCTGCAGGTTGAACATCGCGAACGCAGTCGCCTGGCCGCGCCGGTCGGAGACGAGGCTGCCGGTCGGCCGCGTCCGCAGCTCGCCGTGCCAGGGCTCCCAGGACTCGAAGACGTGGTGCATCACGCCTGCGCCGCGCGTCTCGGTGAGGAACTCGGTGCGAAAGCCGATCAGCGCCCGTGCAGGCACGAGGTAGTCCATGCGCGCCCAGCCGGTCCCGTGGTTGACCATCTGCTGCAGCCGACCCTTGCGGAGCGCCAGGAGCTGCGTGACGACGCCGATGTACTCCTCGGGCACGTCGATCGCGACGCGCTCGACG
Source organism: Actinomycetota bacterium (assembly GCA_013695295.1). Classification (GTDB taxonomy): domain Bacteria; phylum Actinomycetota; class Thermoleophilia; order Gaiellales; family Gaiellaceae; genus JACDAS01. The sequence continues at coordinate 1,191 of JACDAS010000356.1, forward strand.
GGCTCGTGCTTGCGGCCGTCCACCTCCCTCGTCAGCACCTCCGGCTTGCCGACGGTCAGCTCGAAGCCCTCGCGGCGCATGATCTCGACGAGGACCGCGAGCTGGAGCTCGCCACGGCCCTGCACCTCCCAGGCGTCCGGCCGCTCGGTCGGCCGCACGCGGAGCGAGACGTTGCCGACGAGCTCCTGGTCGAGCCGCGCCTTCAGCAGGCTCGCGGTCACCTTGTCGCCCTCGGTGCCCGCAAGCGGCGAGGTGTTGATCCCGAGGGTGATCGAGAGCGAGGGCTCGTCGACCGACACCACCGGCAGCGGGCGCGGATCGTCCGGGTCGGCGATCGTCTCGCCGATCGTCACCTCCGGCAGCCCGGCGAGGGCGACGATCTCCCCCGGTCCCGCCTCCTCGGCCGGCACGCGGTCGAGCGCCTCCGAGACGAGCAGCTCGGTCGCGCGCGCGAGCTCGATCGTCCCGTCCGAGCGGCACCAGGCGATCCGCTGGCCGCGCCTGAGCGTGCCGTGGCGGATCCGGCACAGCGCGAGTCGGCCGACGTAGGGCGAGGCGTCGAGGTTCGTGACGAGCGCCTGCAGCGGGTGCGCGGGGTCGTGGGTGGGCGCGGGAACCGTCTCGAGCAGAGTCCTCACGAGCGGGCCGAGATCGGGCTCGAGCTCGTCCGGCGCCAGCCCCGCCCGCCCCGCCCGCGCGTTGCAGTAGACGATCGGGAACTCGATCTGCGACTCGTCGGCGTCGAGGTCGAGGAAGAGCTCGTAGACCTCGTCCACCACCTCCTGGGCGCGCGCGTCGGGGCGGTCGACCTTGTTGACGACGAGCACGACCGGCAGCCGTGCCTCGAGCGCCTTCCGCAGCACGAACCTCGTCTGCGGCAGCGGGCCCTCGCTCGCGTCGACGAGCAGAAGGACGCCGTCGACCATCGTCAGGCCGCGCTCGACCTCGCCGCCGAAGTCCGCGTGTCCCGGGGTGTCGACGATGTTCACCTTGACGCCCCCGATCCGGACGGCGGTGTTCTTCGCCAGGATCGTGATTCCCTTCTCGCGCTCCAGATCGAGGGAGTCCAGCACACGGTCGGCGACCTCCTGGTTCGCCCGGAACGAGCCGGCCTGCCAGAGCAGGGCGTCGACGAGGGTCGTCTTGCCGTGGTCGACGTGCGCGACGATGGCGACGTTCCGCAGATCGTCGCGCCGCGCGAGGAGGTCGCGAGCGGGCATGGATAGCCACAGTAGCCTCAGGTCCGAGCTGGAGACCGGCCGCCGCATCGGACGCGCGAACCTGCGCAAGCGACTCGAGCCGCTCGAGGGCGCCGGCGGGGTGTCTCGCTACGGCGACGGTACGGCAGTGTTCGAGCTTGGCGACGAGACGCTCACGGTCCGGCCGACGTTCGGGCTCGGGCACACAGGGATTTATGCGTACGTGCACGTCGCTCCCCTGCTCGCCGAGCTCGCGCGGGACCGCGTCGTCGGAGCGCTCCTCGTGCGGCTCGGGGGGTATGCGGTGGGGGTCTTCGAGGGCGAGCGGCTCGTCGCTTCCAAGGTCGGGCGGCGGAACGTCCACGGCCGCCATCGCAAGGGCGGCTCTTCCGCGAGCCGCTTCCGCCGCCGCCGCGAGGAGCAGGCCCGCGCGCTCGTCGAGGACGCGGCGGCGACGGCTGTCCGGGTCCTGGGACCGCACGCGGAGCGGCTGGAGGCGGTCGCGCTCGGCGGCGATCGCTTCGCCGTCAGAGACACCCTCGCCGCCTCGCGCGAGCTCGCCTGGCTCGAGCCAAGGGCCCTCTCTCGCTTCTTCACCGTCGCCGAGCCGCGTCAGGCCGTGCTCGAGCGCCTGGCCTACGACCTCTACGCGGCGGAGGTCACCGGGTGAAGGGGACGCGGCTTCGCTACGTCCTCCTCGGACTCGGCCTCGTGGCCGTCGTCGTCTCGTTCGCCTACGCGCTGCCGAAGATCGCCGACTACGGCAGCGTCTGGAGCGTCCTCCGCCGGCTCTCGGCCCTCGACCTCGGACTCCTCGCCGGCGCGGCGGCACTGAACGTCCTCACCTTCGCGCCGCCCTGGATGGTCGGCCTGCCGGGCCTCGGGTTCCGGCGAGCGTTCGCACTGACGCAGGCCTCGACTGCGCTGACGTACCTGGCTCCCGGTGGGGCGGCTCCCGGGATCGCCCTCTCCTTCGGCGTCCTTCGCCGCTGGGGCTTCGCCCCGAGAGCCGTAACGGTAGCGGTGGCCGTCACCGGCGTCTGGAACCAGTTCGTCGTGCTCGGCTTCCCCGCCGTGGCGGTGGGTCTGCTCTCGCTCGTGGACGAGCGGCACCCCGCGCTGACGAGCGCCGCCCTCGTCGGCACGGGCGTCTTCGTCGGCGCCGTC